>JBFZEL010000183.1:0-6877 GCA_041306925.1 Lysobacterales bacterium | reverse complement strand
CCGATCTGGGCATGCGGGCCAAAACGGCCAAGCCTGTCTTTGCCGGCCTCAGACCGGGGCAAAGCCTCGAAACCATCACCCTCGAGGAAGCGCTTGAACTGTTCAAGTTACCGCGCGAGTTGGGCGAAACCGCTGCAGGCGAAAAGATCGTTGCAGCGGTCGGCCGTTTTGGACCCTATATCCGTTATGACAACAAGTTTGTCTCGCTAAAGAATATCGACCCGCACGAAGTCACACTCGAGCAGGCTTTGAACCTCATTGCGGAAAAAAAGGAGTTCGAGGCCAACCGCGTCATCCAGACGTTTGCGGGCAGTGCTATCCAGGTGCTGCGCGGCCGTTACGGACCCTACATCACCGACGGCGACAGGAATGCTCGTATGCCCAAAGACCGGGAACCCGAGTCCCTGACGCTGGCCGAATGTGAAGACTTGATCGCAACTGCGCCCGCTCGCAAGCGCGGCAAGAAAAAGGCCGCGAAGAAAAACACCGCGGGCAAAAAGACGGCCACCAAAAAGAACACCAGCAAGAAAAAAACGGCCAAAAAGAAAACTGCAAAAAAGAAAACTGCAAAAAAGAAAGCCGCCGGGAAGAAGATTGCAAAGACATGAATGACGGTGGCAAACCCATCAGCTGAACCATGACCATCCACTCACTGCTCGACACTGCCGCCGCTGTTGAACTACTGCACGCAGGCCATGTCATCGCCTATCCCACCGAAGCCGTTTATGGACTGGGGTGTGACCCACGCAACGAATCTGCCGTGCGCAGGTTGCTGGCGCTCAAGGTCCGCCACGAGTCGGCCGGACTGGTCCTGATAGCGAGCGGGTTTGAGCAGCTCGAGGCGTGGATTGCAGACGTTGACCAGGCATTGCTGGACAAGGCCATGCAAACCTGGCCGGGCCCGGTAACGTGGTTGTTTCCGCGCGCCGCAGGTGTGCCGGATTTCGTGGCAGGCAAACACGCCACGGTTGCGCTGCGCATTACGGCACACCAGCCGAGCCGAGATCTGTGCGCTGCCTTTGGGTCAGCATTGATATCGACCAGCGCGAACCCTTCATCCACCCCACCCGCCCGAAGTGCTGCAGAGGTCCGGAATTATTTCGCTACGGGTCTGGCCGGCATACTCGCCGGTGAACTGGGTGATGGACAGAGACCCAGCGAAATACGTGATCTCGTAAGCGGTAACATCATCAGGCAGGGCTAGGCTGGAGAGCGCGCAAGTATGGATGCCAGGAGTTCAATTGAGCAGGTCAAGACCTATTTGCTCGGCTTGCAGGACAGTATCTGCCACGGGCTGGCAACGGCGGATGGCGAAGGCCGCTTCGCAGAGGACCTGTGGAACCGTGAGGCAGGGGGCGGCGGACGTACACGGGTTTTGGAGCAAGGTGGGGTTTTTGAACAGGCAGGGGTCAATTTCTCGCATGTTTTTGGCAACCGCCTGCCGCCTTCGGCAACCGCGGCAAGACCTGACCTGGAGGGCCGGGACTTCCAGGCGCTGGGTATTTCGCTGGTCATCCATCCGCGTAATCCCCATGTGCCGACCAGCCACGCCAACGTGCGCTTTTTTATCGCCAACAAACCCGGCGCGAATGGCGACGCCACCCCGGGCGCTGAAGATGGACCAGTCTGGTGGTTTGGCGGTGGCTATGACCTGACGCCGTATTACCCGTACATGGAAGACATCAGCCACTGGCATAAAACCGTCAGGGCCACCTGCGAACCTTTCGGTGACAATGTTTATCCGCGTTATAAACATTGGTGCGATGAGTATTTCTACCTGAAACACCGCGGTGAAACACGTGGGGTCGGCGGCCTGTTCTTCGATGACCTGAACCTATGGGGTTTCGCACGTTGCTTTGCATTCATGCAGGCCGTTGGCAACAGCTACCTGCCGGCCTACCTGCCCATCGTTGAACGCCGCAGGCTCACACCGTACGGTGAGCGTGAAAGGGCTTTTCAACTTTACCGGCGCGGACGCTATGTTGAATTCAACCTGGTCTATGACCGCGGTACGCTTTTTGGCCTGCAGTCCGGCGGGCGGACCGAGTCGATACTCATGTCGCTTCCGCCAGTCGTCAACTGGCGCTACAACTACCAACCCGAGAAGGGCACCAGGGAAGCCGAATTGGCAGATTATTTGAGACCGCGGGACTGGTTGGGCTTGGAGGCGGGCACTACTTAGGGTGATTGCACGGGCAATGTGTCGTAACGCCGTGCAGATATGAAAGGCGCCGCTCCCCGGCAATTGCTCCTGCGCATCCCTGCGCCCGCCTTAGACCGTGCTAACTTGAGAGGCACCGCTCCTCGGCAACTGCTCCTGCGTTGCTCTACCTCCTGCATCCCTGCAGTCGTGCGCTTCCTGCGCCCGCGGTGTACCGTTCATCCTGAACATAACCGTTCATCCTGAACATAACCGTAAAAAAGCCCCGGACCTAGCCGGGGCTTTTTCCAACACGTCAAGGACGGCTATTTGACGCCATGCATCAACTTGTTGATCAAGGGCGCGAGCACCAGGTAAGCCAGGCCGACCACACCCCCGATCACGAACAACTGCATGTAAACCCCCGAGTATTGGGTGATGGTCGCGGCCACCATTTCGCCGTGCCCGCCGTCATTGGTGCCACCCGATGCGAGGGCTGCAATGATACCGGCCACGTACTGGGCCATCGCGATTGACAGGAACCAGCCGCCCATCGCGAGTCCGACCTCCTTTTCATCCGCCAGCTTGGTCACCATGCTCAGGCCGATCGGCGACAGGCACAACTCACCGGTCGTGTGCAAAAGGTAGGTCATGGCCAGGAATATCCACGGCACCAGGCCAGCGGCGTTGGTCATGTTGCCGATCGCAAAGACCAGCAGGTAAAAACCCAACGCAACCTGGATCAGGCCCAGCGCAAACTTGCGGGGTATGGAAGGGTTTATGTTCATTGCGTCGAGTTTTGGCCACATCATGGCGAAAACCGGCGCGAATATCAGGATAAACAGGGGGTTCAGTGACTGGAAGATGCCAAAACCGCCGGCTTGCCAGGTTTCCGTCGTGCCGTACATGGGTGTAACGAACTCACGGGCAAAAAAGTTCAGGGAACTGCCAGCCTGTTCAAACAGCGCCCAGAAACAGGCGTTGGCGGCAAACAGGATGAGCATGGCGATGTAGCGGTGCATTTGTACCTTGTTTTTCGACCTGATGCCGGAAAGGACAAAGTAAGCAATCAGCGCCAGCATGATGGCAATCAGCAGAAAACCCAGGATCCTGCTTTCAGAAAGCAGGAAGAAGACGACCCCGGCCAATACGATGGCGCCCGCGCCCACGGCGAAAAACCGCCCCCAACCGTCCTTGCCCTTTTCCGGCAGACCGACGTGGCCGAGCGCTTTCTTGGCAACTTCGAGGAACAGGGTCGACAGGATCATGCCGATGCCGGCCGCAAAGAAACCCCACTTCAGACCCCAGGTCGCACCGATCCAGGACGCGGTAACGATCGGCGCAACCATCGCGCCGAGGTTGATGCCCATGTAGAAAATGGTAAAGCCCGAGTCACGGCGGACATCACCCGGGGCATAGAGTTTACCGATCATGGTCGAGATATTTGGCTTGAACAGACCATTGCCGGAAACGATCAGCGCGAGACCGACAAGGAACCAGGTCAGGTCTTCAATCAGCAACACAAACAAGCCCGCAGCCATGATGATGGCGCCGAGCAGGATCGAGCGCTGATACCCGAGGATGCGGTCGGCGATATAGCCGCCGGCAATACCGGTCGCGTAGACCAGCGCCGTATAGCCGCCATAAACGAGACTGGCTTCCGCGTTGGCCCCCGCGCCGAGGTGGCCAAAAAAAGTGGTTGCGACATAGACAGCCAGCACCGCGCGCATGCCATAGTAGGCAAAGCGTTCCCACATCTCGATATTGAACAACTGCCAGAGGGCTTTGGGGTGTCCCAGGAATTCTCCCTTGGGCAGATCCGGTAGCAGGGTGTTTTCCCCGTTTGATTGATTGGTCACGTTTACAGCTCCAATTTTGTTTTATGAGATTGTATTTGCATTACCACGGATGTCTGCCGTGACAAATGAGTGGCAAGCATACCATTGCTTTGTCCGATCGCATATTCCGTGATCACCTTTACACCGGTGTCCGCTTGCATGCGATAATCGGCTTAAGGAACCTCTGATTAATTCTGAGGTTCCCGCGACACAGGGATGAGTCGCCAAATCAGCGGCGTTGCGCCGTTGATTTGTAAGGCAGTCGAAAATGACATTTTTCGGCTGCCGCGTTCTGATAATGCCAGGACGGCATTAATCAGAACTTTCTTAACCATTGAAATCGACGGGGCAGGGAACATGGATCAAAAGCATGCGCAGGTCTTTATTGATGAATTATGGATGGACTCCATCGTTCCCGAACTGATCGAATACATCAGGATTCCGAATAAATCCCCCCATTTCGATGCCGGCTGGTTTGAGCACGGCTACATGGAAGACGCCGTCCAGCAGATCTTTAACTGGTGCAAGACCCAGGACGTCAAAGGCATGCGCCTCGACGTCGTCCGGCTCGCAGGCCGCACCCCGCTGATTTTCATGGAGATCCCGGCGCACGGTGATGCCGCTGCCGGGGATACCATCCTGATGTATGGCCACCTCGACAAGCAACCGGAAATGACCGGTTGGGCCGAGGGCCTCGGTCCATGGATACCGGTCATCAGGAACGACATGCTCTATGGCCGGGGTGGCGCCGACGATGGCTATGCCGCGTTCAGTTCGCTGGCCGCCATCATGGCGGTGCAGAAGCAGGGTCTGCCGCACGCGCGGATCGTCGTCATCATCGAGGCCTGTGAAGAATCCGGCAGCTATGACCTGCCGTTCTATATCGACCACCTGCAAGAAAGGATCGGCACACCTTCACTGGTGATCTGCCTGGATTCCGGCGCCGGTAACTACGAACAGCTGTGGCTGACGGTATCACTGCGCGGTTTGGCCGCCGGGACCCTGCGCGCCGATGTTCTCAATGAAGGTGTCCATTCCGGCTACGCCTCTGGCGTCGTGCCTTCCAGCTTCCGCATCCTGCGGCAATTGCTGAGCAGGCTGGAAGATGAAAAAACCGGCAAGGTGCTGTTGAATGACCTGTACGCGGCGATCCCGGAACAGCGTCTGCAACAAACGCAGGCTATGGCGGAGGCACTCGGTGACAGCATCTGGCAGTCCTATCCGTTCCCTGAAGGGGTTGAACCGATGGCGGCGAACAACGTCGAGCGCATTTTGAACCGCACCTGGCGCCCGGCCCTGTCGTATACCGGTATCGGCGGCATGCCGGAATTGCAATCCGCCGGCAATGTCCTGCGACCCTATACGGCTTTGAAGCTCTCGATGCGCATCCCGGCAACCATAGACGGGGAAGCAGCGAGCCAGGTCATGAAGGCAATCCTCGAAGCCGATCCGCCCAGCAACGCCAGGGTCAGTTTCGAGTCCGATCACGCGGCGACCGGCTGGAATGCACCGGAAATCGCGCCGTGGCTGCACACTTCGCTGGAAAAGGGTTCGCAGGGCAGCTATGGACGCGGTGTCATGTACATGGGTGAAGGCGGCACGATCCCTTTCATGGCCATGCTGGGTAAGTTCTTCCCGGAGGCGCAATTCATGATCACCGGTGTGCTGGGTCCGAAATCCAACGCACACGGACCCAACGAGTTCCTGCACATTCCCTTTGCGCGCAAACTCACGACCTGCGTTGCGCAGGTCATCGCGGATCACTGCCGGCGAAATTCGTAACAGCAGCCCGCGGTGATTGCAGTGACCCCTCAATAAACCCGCCGTCCCGGCGGGTTTTTGTTTCAGACCTCGGGCGCGTCCATGTCCGCCTGCAGAACGCGTTCGAGTTCTTCGAGGTTCGCGCGGACACGCAGACCATATTCATGGTCATTGCCCCACACGTCCGCGAGTTTGCGCATGCCTTCCGTGTCATGTTTATCAAAGCTTTCCACCATCCGCCTGGCACGGTTGTCAGTATGACCCAGCAGCTTGAGTGCAGCTTCGCCCATCGCCAGCGCTGAACCAAACGTCTCGCGGGCTACAAAATCTGCACCCGCGTTGATCAGTTCATAGGCGTGGGTACGATCGTACGCCCGGGCCAATATCTTGAGCCCCGGAAACTGCTTGCGGGCGATCTGGATCATGCTGACGGCCTTGCTGCGGTCATCGATGGCGATGACCAGCAGACGGGCGCGTTCCGCGCCGGCTGATTTCAACAACTCACCGTTGGCGGCGTCGCCATAAAACACCTTGTTGCCAAAACGTTCGGTGAGTTCGATCTGACCCGCGTCGTGGTCCAGCAGGGTCGATTCAAACCCGCTGGCCTTGAGAAGACGTGAAACAATCTGGCCGAACCGGCCGAAGCCGGCCACGATCACCGGATTATCGGCGTCCTCGATCACGTCATCCTCGCGCTGGCCGCAGGTGTCGATCAAGCGCGGCTGGATGAGCTTTTCGAAGACGATGAAGGTGACCGGCGTCAGTACCATGGACAGTGCAACCAGCAAGATCAACTGGTTGGCCATGGCAAGACTCAATGCGTGGTTCTGCAGCGCGAACGAAACCAGCAGAAAGGCAAACTCACCGCCCTGGGCCAGTGCGATGCTGAACATCAGGTTATCCGCAATCTGCAGTTTGAAGATCCGGCCAAGGACCAGCAATAACAGAAACTTGACCAGCATCAGACCCAGCACCAGCCCGGCGGTCAGCAACGGTTCGTTCAAAATCAATCGCAGGTCGATACTTGCACCCACCGATATGAAGAACAGGCCAAGCAGCAGCCCCTTGAAAGGCTCGATGCTTACTTCCAGCTCGTGTCTGAATTCGCTCTCGGCCAGCACCACCCCGGCCAGGAACG
>JBFZEL010000182.1:0-14671 GCA_041306925.1 Lysobacterales bacterium | reverse complement strand
CGACGACCCGACTCCACTGGACAGCGCGGCGTCGGTCATGGAATTGCAGGTGCAGGTCGCTGGTGCCTTCACACGCGCCGGAGGAGAGGGCATTGCAGCCACTGCGGAAGTCGTTGCAGCGGCTTTTTCCGACCTGGTGCTGTTGCAGGGTTCCGTGAGTGACCCGATCAACCTGGATGAAGACCGCCTGGTCATGATCAAGCTCAAGGAACATCTGCCGGTGGCGTTGAAACCGCTTGCCGATGTGCGTGATGAAATTCTCGCCATCCTGCGTGACAACCTCGCGCGTGACAATGCAAAAGCCAGGGCCAATGACTTGCTCAAAGCAGCGCAAAGCGGTGCTGGTGAGCTGGCAGCGCTGGCCAGCGAAGCAGGCCTGGAATACGCGCACCACGAGTTGGTCAAACGCAGCGCATCTGCGCCCGATGCCTTGCTGGTCACGGAAATATTCCGCTTGCCGCAGCCGGCCGGAGACGCCAGGGTTGAGGCCGTTTTACCGGCCACCAACGGTTTTGCCGTCGTGCAGCTGGAATCGGTTGTGCAGGGGTCAATCGAAAATGACGCCCTGATGACCCGGCAGCAGTATGAGCGGGTCATTGCCAACGGCAACGCCAGCCAGGAGAATTCCGCCTTAATGGCCCAGTTGCGGACGAATGCAAAGGTCGAGGTGTATGAGGATCGGATTAAATAGTAGGGTCAAGACGCGCGCCTGCCGGTGCCGCTGACAATACAGACAGGCAGGGTGCGTCGTGATACGCACCCTTTTTTTTAACAGGTGTGGTTAGCCCGCCTGCTCTGCGTCCCTTCCAAGTTCAGCCATACCCAGGATGTTGTAGCCGGCGTCAACATAGGTTATTTCGCCGGTAATCCCCGCGGCCAGGTCCGAGCACAGGAAGGCAGCCACGTTACCCACGTCCTCGATGCTGACCGTTCTGCGTAGCGGGGCGGTACCCGCGACGTGCTCCAGCATCTTCCTGAACTGGGAGATTCCGGCGGCGGCGAGTGTCTTGATCGGCCCCGCGGAAATCGCGTTCACCCTGTGTCCCTCGGGACCGAGGCTTTGCGCCATGTAACGCGTGTTGGCTTCGAGGCTGGCCTTGGCAAGACCCATGACGTTATAACTCGGCATCGCCCTTACAGAGCCCATGTAGGTCAAAGTCAGCAGCGCGCCATTGCGGCCTGTCATCATGCTGCGGCCCGCCTGGGCCAACGCCACGAAACTGTAGGAACTGATATCGTGGGCGATCTGGAAGCCCTCGCGGGTGACCGCGTCCATGTAGTCGCCGACCAGTTGCTCGCGTGGCGCAAAACCAACGGCGTGGACGAGGATGTCATAATAATCCCAGTGTTTGCGCAGCTCTTTGAATGTATCGGCGATCTGGTCGTCAAACGCCACATCACAGGGAATGATGATGTTTGATTGACATTCTTCGGCGACCTGTTCTACGCGTGATTTGAGTTTTTCGGTCTGGTAGGTGAATGCCAGTTCGGCGCCTTCACGGTGCATGGCCTTGGCAATACCCCAGGCGATGGAGCGGTTGCTGGCGACACCGACGATCAGTGCGCGTTTTCCTTGCAGAAATCCCATGGATGCTTGTCTCCCGGTGAAAATAGGTTATTGAAAAGACCCGCAGGTTAACAGCAGAATTGCTTTTTGGCAAAAGCCTTTCCAGGGGGCTATTAAAATTCATCGATCGGCTTGCACCCGCCGCTTTGGCTCAAACGCGACGGTGTCCTAGCATTTTGGGTGATTGAACTGCAGTTGTTCAGCCGCGCCATGCTCGATAACCCGTTCACCATCGAACGCCAGCGCACCATTGACCCATACCGCGTCAATGCTGCTGTGAAACCGCCGGCCCTCGAAAGGCGACCAGCCGCAGCGTGACAACACCCGTTCCCGTGTGACATCGGTTGAGCCGTGCATATCCACCAGCACCAGGTCGGCATGATAGCCCTCGCGGATGAAGCCGCGTTCGATGACGCTGAAACGGGTCGCCGGGTTATGGCTGACGCCACGCACGACGGTGTGCAGATCGAGCTTGCCTGCGTGCACGGTTTCGAGCGCGGCAACCAGCACGTCCTGCACCAGCGGCAAACCCGACGGGGCTGCGAGGTAGTCATCGCTGTGCTTTTCCGCCAGCGTGTGGGGTGCGTGATCGGTCGCGATGATATCGAGTCGGCCATCGGTGATGGCCGCAAACAGGGCGGCCTGGTCTGCAGCGCTTTTGATCGCCGGATTACACTTGATCAGGTTGCCGTAGCGCTCGTATTCCGAGTCATCAAAGTGTAGAAAATGCACACAGGCCTCGGCAGTGATGTTCTTGCCGTTGATCGGGCCGGGTTTGAAAAGATCCAGTTCCCGGGCTGTGGAGACGTGCAGAATATGCAACTGCGCACCGTGCCTTTCAGCCAGGGAGACGGCCAGTTCGCTGGATGCGTAGCAGGCCTCGGCACTGCGGATGCGGGCGTGTTCCGTGACCGGTATTTTGTTCCCGTATTTCTCCATGGCCTGTTTGATATTGGCCTGGATCATGGGTGTCGATTCGCAATGCGTGGCAATCAGCACCGGCGAATCCCGGAAAATGGCGGCCAGGGTCGATTCGTTATCCACCAGCATATTACCGGTGGACGCACCCATGAATACCTTCAAACCACAGGTCAGTTTTGGATCCAGGGCCCGGATTTCATCGATGTTGTCATTTGTCGCACCGAAATAAAAAGCATAATTGGCCGCCGAGGTGGCTGCAGCGCGTGCGTATTTCCACAACAACTGTTCAACATTGGTGGTGGGTGGTTTTGAGTTGGGCATTTCCATGTAACTGGTTACTCCGCCGGCGATGGCGGCGCGTGATTCCGAATGGAAATCCCCCTTGTGTGTCAGTCCCGGTTCGCGGAAATGCACCTGGTCATCGATCATGCCCGGCAACAGGTGACGGCCACCCGCGTCGAAGACTAGGGCGCCTGCGGGTGCTGCCAGGCTGGCGGCGATTTTCTCGATCCGGCCGGCTATCAAAAGTACATCGGATTCGGTAATTACGCCTTCGTTGACGAGACGGGCGTTGCGGATGACGGTGGTTTTTTTCATTGGCTTCGCTGATCGATGTGAGATGGATTGCTTAACGGATATTGTAGCGTTATTTGTGAACCCGCATAACGCGGACAAAAGCTGGGAGATCAAACTTTGGTATTGGTTTTTTAACAAATACGGGGCAACGGCTCGTCTTCCAGTTCCTCGAGGAATCGCTCACCACCCAGTTCGGTCTGCAATACCACATGGGCAGGACCGGCATTGAATTTGCCGATGATGGCGGCGTCCCTGCCGTCGGCCAGCGCGCGCCACTTTGCCAGCACATCTGCCGCCTCAACAGGATCGACGATGGCCACGACCCTGCCTTCACAGGCAAGGAACAGCGGGTCGTAACCGAGCATGTCACAGACCGACTGGACCGGATCACGGATCGGTATGTCCGTCTGCCGGAGACGGATTCCCATACCCGTGATACGTGCAAGCTCATGGCAGACCGTTGCCAGTCCGCCACGCGTCGGGTCGCGCATGAAATGCACACCGTCCATGCCCCTGAGCACCTGTGTCAGCGGCAGCACGCTGGCGGAATCGGATTGCAGATCGCCACGCAGGCCAAACTGCTCGCGGGCCAGTAACACGCAGATTCCATGGTCGCCGACCGGGCCGCTCACCAGTATCGCGTCACCGTCACGGATCCGGCCGAGACCGGGGTTCAAGCCGGGATCGCGCATTCCGATGCCGGTCGTTGCCAGGTACAGACCGCCACCCTCGCCCCGTCTCAGCACCTTGGTGTCACCGGCCACGACCTTGACACCGGCCTCAATGGCAGCCCTGGCAAGACTGATAACGATGCGTTCCAGCAGTGCGATCTCCAGCCCCTCCTCTATGAAGGCGTTCAGAGACAGGTATTTCGGGATGGCGCCGGCGACCGCGAGGTCGTTGACCGTGCCATGCACCGCCAGCGAGCCGATATCGCCACCCGGGAATTCCAGTGGCTGTACCGTAAAGCCGTCGGTGGTGAAGATGACCTCGGTTGTATCCAATGTCAGGCTGGCGGCATCGACCTGCACGTCGAGCCGGTCGTTGGCGAGATGCCTGGCAAATATTTCGTCGATGAGTTCCCGCATGTAGCGGCCGCCGTTGCCGTGCGCCAGTGTGATGTGAGTGTCCTGCATCGCCATTACCTGCCGGTGTAACCGTATTCGATAATCTGCCCGAAACTGATGCCCCCGTCATTGACCGGCAGCAGCGATGGGAATGTTACTGCAAAGCCATGGTCCAGCAGCAGCGCGATACACCGTTCGGTCAGCACGCGATTCTGGAATACCCCGCCGGCCAACCCAACCCGGTTCACACCTGTATCCTCGCGTATCCGGATTGCCTGCTGCAGCAGGGAGGCCGCCATGGAAAAATGAAAATGCGCTGCACGCGCGGCTACCGGGACCGATTCCTCCAGCAGTACCGGGATCAGCGCCGTCCAGTCAGCAAAGTAAATTCCATCGCGGCGGGTTAATTCCAACCGGGTCACCCGGTCCGGCTCAACATTCCCGTGCGTGGCGGCCAGGGCTTCGAGCAGCATCGGTCCCTGGCCCTCGAAACTCGCCACTTTGCAGACCCCGCAAAGTGCGGCAGCGGCATCGAACAGACGTCCGGCGGCCGTCGTCTGGGGCGCATTATTCCCCTGCCGCCAGAAGCCCGCCAACAACGGGTCAGACGCTTCCTCCAGCGGACATTGGTGGCCGGTTTCCCAGCAGATTGCCGCCGCGCTGCGCCAGGGTTCACGGCCGGCGCGTTCACCGCCGGGTAATCTGAAAGGGCGGAAGCTCGCCAGCCGCCGCCATTGCCCCGGCCGTCCTGCCAGCGCCTCGCCACCCCACAGGGAGCCATCCGCGCCGAGACCGACACCGTCCCAGGTAAATACCAGCATGGCATCCAGGGCGCCGTCCTGTGCCAGGGCTTCGGCATACACCGCCGAGGCGTGGGCGTAGTGGTGGTAGACAGCGGAGACTGGCAATCCCTGGCGGTAGGCCCAGCGTGTTGTGGTGTAGCGTGGATGCGCATCGCAAACGATGTGTTGCGCTTCAACCTGGTAAAGCGCGGCAAGATCCCGGCAGCACTGCTCAAAGGTTTGCAGGCTGCGCGGACTGTCCATTTCACCGATGTGCGGCGAAACCACGACCCGGCTTTTCCACGCCAGGGCAATGGTGTTTTTCATGTGGGCGCCGACCGCCAGCACAGGATTTTCCAGGCGGAATGGCAATTCGAGTTCGAGTGGCGCCTGGCCACGGCCCTGGCGGACCGGGGCTGGCCGGCCATTGATCACGCGCACCACCGGGTCGTCCGCGGGCCGCACGATGCGTCTGTCATGGTGCAGAAAGGCATCGGCGACGTGCGCGAGGCGTTGCTCGACATCGCGGTTGTCAGTCAAAACGGGTTCACCGCTGATATTCGCCGAAGTTGCGACCAGCGGTGCGCCAAAAATGCTGAGCAGGATGTGGTGTAGCGGGCTGTAGGGCAACATCGCACCGACTTCGTTCAGACCAGGGGCGATGGCTGCGGACAGCCCGTTGCCCGGCTTTTTCCGCACCAGCACGATTGGCCGCACCGCTGATTCGAGCAGTCCGGACTCGACTTCATCCGGCAGCAGGTATTGTTTGAGGATGGCCAGGCTGGCGCCGGGAACGGACGGAAACATCACCGCCAGCGGTTTGTGCGGTCGGGGTTTGTTCTTGCGCAAGCGCCGGACCGCGGCGTCGTTGCAGGCGTCACAAACCAGGTGATAGCCGCCGATGCCCTTTACCGCCAGCACTTGGCCCGCGAGCAGCGCCGCGAGCGCGGCCTGCATTGCGCTTTCATTGCCGGATGCGCTGTCCCTGCCGGCTTCGCCGTAGCTCAGCGTGGGTCCGCAGCGGGCACAGGCAACCGGTTCAGCGTGGTAGCGCCGGTCGAGCGGGTCGGTGTACTCGGCAAGACAGTCGTCACACAGCGGGAAGCCGGACATACTGGTGTTGGGGCGGTCGTAGGGCAGGGCCTCGATCAGCGTGTAACGCGGTCCGCACTGGGTGCAATTGATAAACGGGTAACGGTGGCGGCGGTTGCCTGGGTCATGCAGTTCCTGCAGGCAATCCTCGCAGGTGAACAGGTCCGCCGGCAGGTGGATGTCCGCATCGGCCCCCGCATCGGCCCGCGCATCGGCATTGGCCAGGCTGGGCCAGATCAGGAATTCGCCGATATCCGCACACGCGGCTTCAGACACGGATTCCAGCAGGGGCCGGGCAAGCCTGGGCGCGTTGCCGATCAGGGTACGGGTAAATTCTTCCAGGTCCTGCGGTTGTCCCTGCACGTGGATTTCGACACGGCCCGATGCGTTGCGTACCCAGCCGTGCAAACCGTGGGCCAGTGCATGCCGGTATATGAATGGCCGGAAACCGACACCCTGTACGACGCCACTCAGGATGATTTTCCTGGCATGGCCCGGCGCTGCAGCATTCATGGACGGCTGGGCCGGGCGGCCTGCTCCGGCAGCGCGAGGGGTGGCAGCGGTCCGGACCCTGTTGCGGACAGGGCGGCGCGGGAACTGTTGTCCGGGCGGATCATGTAAAGTCAGACCGGCCTCAACTGGCCGCCCTTTTTTTGTCCGCGGCTATCGCTTCGCGCAGACCGGCGGCCCACCAGATCCGGCAGGCACCTTCGTCCGATACCATGCACGGCCCGACCGGGTTACGCGGCACGCAGGCTTTGCCATACAGACGGCATTCGTTCGGATAGATCCTGCCCAGCACGACGCCCGCGCAGTCACAACCCGGCGGCATTTCCCCGGCACGCTTGCGGTCCTCATCGGCCCTTGCCGGGAAACGTCTGCGCGCATCCTGGTGCTGGTACCGGCTGGCCAGGTCATAACCGGATTTTGCGATTGTGCCGACCCCGCGCCAGTTCGCATCCCTGACCTCAAATGCTTCCTGCAGGTAGCGCCGGGCGACTGGATTGCCGCCGTCACGGACCAGTTCCGGGTAGCAGTTGTCCAGGAACCGGCGTGCATCGATCAGTTGGCGCAGGACGGAGTAGATTGCCGCCAGCAGACTTTCTGTCGTGAACCCGGCAATGGCTGCGGGCATGCTGTGCCGCTCGATTACGAACTGCCACTCTGCCGGTCCCATCACGGTTGCCACGTGACCCGGCGCGATCAGGGCATCAAAACCGGCCTGGCCTGAATCGAGCAACATGGCCACGGCCGGCCAGGTCAGACGTCCTGACAGGAGCATGAACAGGTTGTCCGGCGCCCCCTCGACCAGCATGGCGGCCACCGGCGCCATGGTTGTCTCGAAACCGGCGGCAAAGAACACGACCGGCGTGGCGGGATTTTCCCGCGCTATGCTGACGGCCTCGCCCGGTGTGGCGATCGGGCGGATATCGGCGCCTTGCGCCTTGGCCTCCGCCAGTGTCCGCACCCGGCCTTTGGCAACGTTGACCGGTACCCGCAGCATGTCACCGAACGCGACCAGCACCAGGTTCTCATTCAGCGCCAGTTGGATGGCCGCGTAAATGTCTTCCTCGGGGCAGATGCAAACCGGACAACCGGGGCCCGGGATCAACTCGACTAGAGCGGGCAGGGCGCTGCGCAGACCGGCCATGCTGATCGACCGCTCATGGCCGCCGCAGACATTCATGATCCTGATCTTGCGCTCCAATGGCAGTGAACGTATCCGTTCCAGCCATTGCCCGGCGGTCAATTTCATCGCTGCAGCGTTCAGGACAGCCCCGCATCATGCTGCGGGCCGGCGTCATGATGATGGTGGTGTGGATGCGTGTGCGGGGCTGCCTTGGGCGCCTGCCGGAATTGCCGGACGGTCGCGCGTAACCACTGCAGCCAGTCGCGCAGGCCATCGCCGGTTTTCGCGGAGACACGGATCATCGGCGCCGGGTTGGCCAGGTTGCGCAGGTATTCTGCCGCGCGTTCCGGGCTGAAATCATCCAGCACCGGCAGCAGGTCGGCCTTGCTCAGCAGGACCACGTCGGCCGTGCGGAACATGACCGGGTATTTTGCCGGCTTGTCATCACCTTCCGGCACGGATAGCAGCACGATGTTGCTGTGCTGGCCGAGATCAAAGCTCGCCGGGCACACCAGGTTGCCGACGTTCTCGATAAAGACGAGATCGAGGGCCGCAAGATCGAGCTGCCGGAGCGCGTCGTGCACCATGTGTGCATCCAGGTGGCAGGCGCTGCCGGTGGTGATCTGGATGGCCGTCACACCGTGCTCGCGTATACGCCTGGCATCGTTTTCAGTTTCGAGGTCGCCTTCGATGACCGCCAAGCGAAACTCGCCGCCCAGGGCCTCGATGGTCGCTTCCAGTAAAGCTGTCTTGCCGCTGCCCGGTGCGGACATCAGGTTGATGGCAAGCACCTGGTGGGCATTGAAGTGTTCGCGGTTGTGCAGCGCCGCATGATCATTTTCATGCAACAGGCCATGCAGCACCGTGATCGCTTCACGGCCGCTGGCGGTTTGTTCCAGTTTGCCACCTGGCTTGACCAGGTGTGCGTTCCCGGGGGTTATATTGCATCCGCACGTATCACACATCGTCAACTCCGAAAATCGTGATCTGTTTAAACAAGGTGAGCCGCGGGCGCGACCGGCTGGTCGGCCGCGAGCATCTGGTCGTAGAGTTCCCAGGCCGTCTGCGCCTCCTGCGGGGTGATCTTCTGAATGGCATAGCCGACGTGAACCACGACGAAGTCAGCCACTTGCAATGGTTCATCCTGCAGCATGAACAGGCTGACTTCGCGAAAAACGCCTTTCGCTTCGCAGGTGGCCATGAAGCCGTTAATCTCGCAAATCTGCATGGGGATACCAAGGCACATCGTCAGTCCAGTCCGTTTGCTCAATACGGGTAAATCATGCATTGACACTGCTGCATGTGTCCAGCGCCGCCCTTGATCTGAATCAAGCGATAGTCGAATCGCGGCGTCGCTAACGGCGGCATCGACAGGAAAATCACGGCAACCGGCGGACCCGGTAGCTGCGTGGGCCGGTCAATTCACGGCCGGGAGCTTTTGGGCCGCACCCTTGAAACCGTATATTAGAGATCCTTAACCTATATTGACCTAGGTCAATTTACCGCAGTTCGAGCTACCTTAAGATCACGGCAAACAGCAAGGGTAACGGGTGTGAATGTATCCAACACGCTCATTCTTGGTATTGGCAACACGCTTCTGAGTGATGAAGGTGCTGGCATACACGCCCTGAACTTATTCCAGGCAACCCACCCCGATTTACCCAATCTTACTTTGGTCGATGGCGGCACGCTCAGTTTCACCCTGGCCGCCTATATCGAAGACTGCGACAACCTGATCGTTTTTGATGCCGCTGAATTAAAAGCGCCCGCCGGCACGGTAAAAACCATGGCGGGCACGGACATGGATGCGTTCCTGGGGGCGGCCAGGCGCAGTCCGCACGAAGTCGGCCTGCTCGACCTCATCGACATTGCCCGTCTGACCGGGTACCTGCCCGTGAACCGCGCGCTGATCGGTATCCAGCCGGGGTGTATCGGCTGGGGTATGGCACCGACCGCTGCGGTCGCAGATGCCTTGCCGCTTGCGGTTGAACAGGCCGTCAGCCTGCTCGGGCAATGGGCCACTTCCGCAGGGCCAGACCTTTATTGCAAATCTGGAAAGTCCAGCAGGGCGAAATTGCCAGCCGGAGGAGTCGCATGGGTCAAATGAACACCGCAACATTCAATATACACACCGGCAATGAGCTTACCTGGAACGCGCGTCCCATCCTGTTCGAGGTGCGTCACGCCCTCGAGGCGCTGTTGGAAAGCGGTGAGACCAGCATCATCGACCTGCGCAGCATTCCGCTGGCGCCCGGCGAGGAAGAAAGCATCATCAATACGCTCGGACAGGGCGAGGTCCATGCCCGCCTGGATGCGCTGGGTCCGAGCGAAATCCATGAAACCCGTTATGCCGGGGTCTGGCTGATCACGCACTACAACGAGGACAGGACCATCGTCAGCCGGTTCATCGAAGTGACCAGAATGCCGGATATCCTAATGTCACAGCATGAGGATATGGCGAACGCCTTAGCCGAGCTCAGCCGGGAATTGCTGACGCACGACAATTATGGAACCTCTGATTAAATCTGAGGTTCCCGCGACACATGGATGTGTCGCCAAATCAGCGGCGCTGCGCCGTTGATTTGTAAGGCAGTCGAAAATGACACTTTTCGACTGCCGCGCTCTGATAATGCCAGGATGGCATTAATCAGAGCTTCCCTTATTTATTTGCGGAGAATGACACATGAAGAAGGATTTATCCCCGCAAGGCGGAACCCGCATGACCGGCAGCCTCGGCGAAATCCTGCGCAGCCAGGGTGTTTCGCGTCGCAGTTTCATGAAGTTTTGTGCAACGACGGCGTCGCTGATGGCCCTGCCGCCGGCCATGATACCGATGCTTGCCAGGGCCATGGAGCAGGCCAGGCGGCCGTCGGTGATCTGGTTGTCATTCCAGGAATGCACCGGTTGCACGGAGTCGTTGACGCGCGCGCACACCACCACCATCGAGAGCCTGATTTTCGACGCGATTTCGCTCGATTACCACCATACCCTGCAGGCTGCCGCGGGTTCAGCCGCAGAGGCCGCCCGCGCAGCGGCCATGGCAGAGAATTTCGGCAATTACCTGTTGGTCGTCGATGGCTCGATACCCCTGGATAACCCCGGTTATTCAACCATTGCCGGCATCAGCAATCTCGACATGCTGAGCGAATGCGCCAAGGGGGCCGCGGCGATCATCGCGGTCGGAACCTGCGCCACCTACGGCGGCATTCCGCACGCTTATCCGAATCCGACCGGGGCTGTTTCAGTCGGGGATATCATCAAGGACAAACCCGTCATCAATGTACCCGGCTGCCCGCCGATCCCGGTGGTCATCACCGCTGTGCTGGCGCATTACCTGACCTTTGGCGCCCTGCCGGAACTCGATCATATCGGCCGGCCAAAGGCCTTTTATGGCCAGAGTATTCACGACCGCTGCTACCGGCGGCCATTCTATGACAAGGGCCAGTTTGCCGAGACCTTTGACGACGAGGGTGCGAAGCAGGGCTGGTGCCTGTACAAGCTCGGTTGCAAGGGGCCGACGACCTACAACGCCTGCGCGACGACCAAGTGGAACAACGGCACCAGTTTCCCGATCGAAGCCGGGCATCCTTGCCTCGGTTGTTCCGAACCGGATTTCTGGGATGGCGGCGGTTTTTACAAGGCGCTGTCAATGCCCACTGAGAACATTTCGAAATCAGCCGTGTACGCGGCGGCAGGGGCGGCCGTCGCCGGGGTCCTGGTCGGCGCCATGAACCGCAGCAAGCAGAATGCCAGTAACAGGATCCATATCAAGACCAGCATCGAAGACCTGACCAAGTAGTGACCGATGGGGATGTTTGATGTGCCAGGCAAGATGAGGAACAGACAATGACCGAAATCGAACTTCTGAGTTGGGCACGCGGACCGGGACTGCAGATCGCCAGCAGCATTTTTGTCGCCGGTGTCGTGATCCGGCTCTTCGAGATTCTGCTGCTGGGCAGGAAGGCCAACCTGGCCGAAGCCAGGGGCACGGAAATGAGCAGTGGTCTCAAGACGATATTCACGCGGACCATTCCCGACCGGACGACCTTCAGACGGTCCAGCGTCACGATCGTGTCCGGCTATGCATTCCACATCGGTCTGTTCGTGGTCTGCTTCCTGTCCGCGCCGCATATCCTGTTTTTGAAGGACATCATCGGTTTTGGCTGGCCGTCCTTGCCGACGCCTGTGATCGATGCTTGCGCCGTCATAACCATCATTGCGCTGGTGGCGACACTGGTGAACCGCCTGACCAACAAGGTCATGCGTTTCCTGACCAATTTCGAGGACCTGCTCACCTGGGTGGTGACCTTTCTGCCGGTGCTGACCGGGTACCTGGCTTTTCACCGGATCGGGCTGTCTGCGCCGTCACTGCTGGCGGTGCACCTGTTGAGTGTTGAATTATTGCTGGTGCTATTTCCTTTCACCAAGCTGATGCATGCTTTCACCCTGTTCCTGGCGCGCTGGTATAACGGCGCGATCTCGGGGTACAAGGGGGTCGCATCATGAGCGCCTCGATCGACAAGGGCATCAATGCCCTCAAACGGCAGGTTGATGCAACGGTTGCAGCTTTCTTCAGCAGTTGCGTGCATTGCGGATTGTGTGCGGAGGCCTGCCTGTTCTACACCGAAACAGGTGACCCGAAACGCACGCCGATCAACAAGACCGAGCCATTGCGGCGTATCTGGAAGAACGAATACACGTTAATGGGCCGCCTCGGCAAGGTCCTTGGGTTGGCCAAAAAGGTTGACGAGCAACTCCTGCAGGAATGGCAGGAACTGGTGTATGACAGTTGCACCCTGTGCGGGCGCTGTTCAATGGTCTGCCCGGTCGGGAATGACATTGCATTGATGATCCGCAAGACCCGCGAAGGCATGGCGGCGGCAGGCCAGGCGCCCGCAGGCCTGATCGGAGCGGTCACCCGCGCGGTGACCATCGGCAGCCCGATGGGCGTGAAGTGGCCTGCCCTCAAGGCCCAGATAAAACATGTCGAGGAAGATACCGGACTGAAGGTGCCGGTCGACGTCCCGGACGTGGATTACATGCTGCTGTTGTCGTCGATGGAGATCATGAATTTCCCGGAATTCATCGACGCGGTTGCAAGACTGTTCGACAAGACCGGTGTCAGCTGGACGATATCCTCCGAAGCATTCGAAGCCACCAACAGCGGTATCCAGATCGGCGTCTCCGATATCGCGGCCGAACTGGTGCAACGGATTGTCGATGCGGCCGAGAAACTCAGGGTCAAGACCGTCATCAGCCCGGAATGCGGCCATGCCTATACGGCCATCCGCTGGGACGGGCCCAACCTGCTCGGCAAGGCCTTCAGCTTCAAGGTGCGCCACATACTCGAAGTCCTGGACGAACTGCGTCAGGCAGGCCGCTTGAAAATCACGGGCAAGGAATCACGCAAATTGACCTACCACGACCCGTGCCAGATTGCGCGGCGCGGCGGGGTCATCAACGAACCCCGCAACCTGATCCGGATGTTCTCCGACAACTTCGTGGAAATGCCGGATACGGGCAAGATGAACTGGTGTTGCGGCGCGGGTGGTGGCGTGAGCGCAAACGAACGGGCCGACGAGATCCGCCTGAAGGTCTTTGCGCGCAAGAAAGCGCAACTCGATGCCATCAAGCCGGACGCCATCGTCAGCGCGTGTTCCAATTGCAGGATTCACCTCGAAGACGGCCTCGAGGAATACAACATGGATATCCCGCTGTTGAGCCTGACGGAATCGCTCGCGGAACACCTGGCGGACAGAGATTGTGCAGGAGCAGGACGAAATGAATGAAATAGCCAATGAAACGGATTTCAGGGAAGCACTCGAGTCCCTGGATGACATGCAGCAAAGACAGGTTGCGGTCTTATTCGTGCAGCACGTTCTGGCGCTGAGCCGGGACAAACGTCTCGAGCGCGTGCTCAAAACGGCCGCGGATGAACAGGCCAGCGAGGAGGAACTCGCGGCTGCGCTGAAACTTGCCCATGCGGCAACCTTCGACAGCCATGCAAGGTGCGGGGCCGAAGGTCACTGGTCAGACCAGGCCGGCTATTTTGTCGCCCGCGCGGCGGTTGCGGCGGTCACCCCTGCGCTGCACGCGCGGGTAGGGGGGCCTGCGTGGCAGGCAGCCATGAGTGCGCGGATGGCCCACACCAGCATGTTGATCGAGGATGCGTCCGGGCAGTCCGCACATACCGAATGTGAATGGCAGTACCAGACCCTGTCCGGCTACCTGAACGATTAAGCGGGGAGAGTGAAATGAGCGAGCGCATCGTAGTTGACCCGATCACCCGAATTGAGGGCCACTTAAGGATCGAGGCCCAGATGGAGGGCGACAGGATCGTCAGTGCCTGGTCTTCCGGCACCATGGTGCGCGGTATTGAGGTCATACTGCGCGGCCGCGACCCGCGCGACGCCTGGGCGTTTGCACAGCGGATCTGCGGTGTGTGCACGCTGGTCCACGGTCTGGCCTCGATCCGCTCGGTGGAGAATGCGCTCAATTACCCGGTGCCGAAAAACGCCAACCTGATCCGTAACCTGATGGCGGGCGCGCAGTACATCCACGATCACGTCATGCATTTCTACCACCTGCACGCACTGGACTGGGTGGATGTCGTGTCAGCCCTCGGCGCCGACCCGAAGGCAACATCCGCCCTGGCGCAATCGCTGAGTAATTATCCGAAATCGTCGCCCGGTTACTTTGCCGATATGCAGAAGAAACTCAAGGGCTTCGTAGAGGCCGGGCAATTGGGTATTTTTGCCAAGGCTTACTGGGGCCACCCCGCCTACAAACTGCCGCCCGAGGCCAACCTGATGGCGGTCTCGCATTACCTCGAGGCGCTGGCCTGGCAGCGCGACGTGGCGCGTCTGCACACCATCTTTGGCGGCAAGAACCCGCATCCCAATTTTGTCGTCGGCGGGGTGCCGTGTGCGATCGACCTGAACTCCGATTCCGCCATCAATGCGCACAAACTCTCACAGGTCCAGGACATCATCGAGCAGATGAAGGTTTTCGTGGAGCAGGTCTATGTGCCCGATAC
>JBFZEL010000181.1:0-7832 GCA_041306925.1 Lysobacterales bacterium | reverse complement strand
CCTCGTATCAGGCTGCCGTATTCATTTTCAATTTCGTGTATGCGTGGAAAACATCTTCTGAGGCTAAGCCAGCTGGCGTCACCCGCGAACACGCCGGACGCCATCGGATCGATCAGCCGCTCATAGGCCTCCCTGCCAAGACGGCGGGTGGCGAACTGGGCCAGTGTTTCATCGGGGTTGTCCGTGCCGCCGGCAATGGTCTCGAAAATAACCCGCAAACGGCCGCGGACGCTGAGCAGCCTGGATTTCAGGAATTCGGGCGGCTTTTCCGGCAGCTTGTGCAGTTCGCCGCGGCTGTAGACATAGCGTTTTTGTGCGGAGACGTCGGCCGGCAGCGGCGTTAAGCCCGCTTCCCGGCATAATTCGAGCGTCCTGGGGATTTTATCCAGGAATCCATTGACGCCGCCTTCGCAGAGATAACCTTCGGGGCTTGTTTCCGTCCAGACCTTGCCGCCGATGCGCTGATCGGCTTCAAAAATGGTGATGTCAGCGCCGGGATTGCGGTTCAGCAACGCCTGCGCGGTGGCCAGGCCGGAAATTCCTGCGCCTACTATACCTATATTCATCCAGTCTCTTTTAAGCGACGGTTGCAGTCAGTTCAACCAGTATCCAAAATCACGACAGGGAATTTAACTTTTTTTAAACCACGTTGCTTTAATAGTTTCAGTTATGTTGACATATGTCATGAACCGGAGTTTATTGAAAGCGTAATTTTGTACCGGCGTCTGACCCGAGCTATCGCCGGGTCTGCCCGGTGCCATAAAAGGAGAATCACCCCATGACAAATTTTCGCAAGACCTGCGGGAAAATTTTCGCATTTTCCCTGTTCCCACTGGCACTGGCGGCATGTGGCGGTGAAGCAACGGTCAGTTTCTCTCAAGACGTGCAACCCGTCCTCGAGCAGCATTGTAATGAATGCCACCAGCCAGGTGGTGCGGGTGAAATCGCCAGCGGTCTCAACCTGACCAGCTATGCGGGGTTGATGACGGGTACGCGTAACGGCCCGATGGTTATCGCCGGTGACGTGGAAGGCAGCAATCTGGTTGTGCTCATCGAGGGCAGGGCGGATGCTTCCATCAGGATGCCGCATGGCAAGGATCAACCGGTTCCAAAAGAGCATATTCAGATCATACGGACCTGGATCGCGCAGGGTGCAAATAACAACTAGGGAAGCTCTGATTAATCAGAGGTTCCCTAGGAACCGGGCTCGATCTGGTCGATTATTGAAATACGCAGTAGTTTGGCATCGAACTACCGGGCGAAATTGGCAGCAAACGATTACAATTCAAAACTGAATAACAGTTGAACTTTGATACAGAAAATAATTGGTCAAGGAGTGGGTAAGATCATGTTGAAGAAACCGGCATCCCGGAACAGTTTGAAAAGCGCATGCATTTCTCTTTTTTTGCTTGGCTGCTTCAGCCAGGCGAACGCGGAAGAGGAAAGTGTCGCAACAGCCGAATATTCTGATGGCGCCAAGCAATGCATGACCTGCCACAGTGAGGGCAAGGAACCTGCGGCACACGAGATATTTCTGACCCCGATGGGCATCAGCGGCGCCGCGAACTCACCTTTCGCCGATGGTCGACACGACTGTGAGACCTGCCATGGCCCGAGCGCCTCCCACCGCAAGAAGCAAGCGGATGGCTCGCGTCTGTCGCCGTCCATCAGTTTCGCCAAGGGCACCCCGGTCGGTCCGCAGAATGCAGTCTGCCTGGACTGTCACCAGGATGGCAACCGGATCCACTGGATGGCCAGCACACATGCCGTGGAAGAGGTTGCCTGCGTCAGTTGTCACGAGGTTCACGCACCGAGCGATCCGGCCATGGACAAGCTGGCCCAGCAGGAAAAATGTTTCACCTGCCATCCGCGTACGCGTGCGCAAACCTTCCAGGCCAGCAGTCACCCGCTGCGTTTTGGAGCGATGGCATGCACCGACTGTCACAATCCTCACGATGGCTCAAACGATTTTCTGCTGGTGCGTTCGACCGTCAACGATACCTGTTATACCTGTCATGCCGAGAAGCGCGGACCATTCCTCTGGGAGCACGCACCGGTCAGCGAGGACTGCACCCTGTGCCACAATCCGCACGGCAGCAACCACGCAGCGTTGCTGAAACAACGCCCGCCGCTACTATGCCAGCAATGCCATTCACCGGGCGGACATCCTGCTACGGCATATACGAGTGAGACGGCGGAAAATTCCTTCCAGCAGAGGTTCCTGCTGGGACAGTCTTGCGCTAATTGCCATTCACAAGTCCATGGTTCCAACCATCCATCCGGCGTAACAGACCTACGCTGATGAATGTTGAACGAGAGGTGTCAGGAACAATGAAAAATTTCTCCAGAAAATCCGCTTTCAGCATCGCAGCTTTTTTACCGGTGATTTTGTTGGGCGCGCACAGCACAACGGCCGTTGCCGACGGGACCGAGCCCGCCATTTACGCCTGTAAAGCGTGTGTCAAGTATACCGGTTGGCGCGGCAGCATTGATTTCGGGGGTGCTTACATCAGCGACGATTCATACCGCTTCGGTGATTACCGCGGCCTGGAAGAGTTAGGGCTTTACGCCGCTGTTGATGGCGATGCGCACTACAGAAATCTGCAGGGCGATTATTTCGACCTGTACGCGCGGGACCTCGGTTACGACAGCCGGGAAATCGATACGCGCGTTGGCAACCAGGGCTTTTACGAACTCCGCTTTGGCTGGCAGGAGCTACCCAGGTACCTTGGTTATGGCACTCAAACGCCATTCCTCGGTGTAGGCAGCGATTTCCTGAGTCTTCCCTCGAACTGGGTGAAGGCAAACACCACCAGCGGCATGACCGCGCTGGATAGCAGCCTGGCGGTGGCGCCATTGAAAACCGAGCGCGAGATTCTCGATGCCGGGATAACGGTGAATTTCCTCTCCAACTTCTCATACCGGTTCGATTATCAGCGCCAGGACAAGAAAGGCACCCGTCCAATGGGTGCCGGGCTGTATTACAGCAACGCCAGCATCCTGCCTGCGCCGATTGATTACACCACCAACCTGATTGACACCGCCGTGACGTGGGCGAATCAACGCGCCCAGGTCGAGCTGGGTTTTATCAACTCCCAGTTTGACAATGGCAACTCCTCCCTGACCTGGCAGAACCCGTTCAGTTCGAGGCCCGAACATGCCACCTTCAGGGCGGCGCTCGAACCCGGCAACAAGTTTTACCAGTTCAACCTGTCCGGCGCGCTGACATTGACCTCCTGGATGAATCTTTCAGGACAGGCGGCGATTGGCGAAATGACCCAGGACGATCCGTTCCTGCCCTACACCATCAACCCCGAATACAGTGACCTGCCGTTGCCGCGCGCCTCGCTCGACGGCAAGCTGGATACCAGCACCTTCAATGCCGCCGGCAAGCTTTTCGCCCGCATCAACGATGGCCTGACCTTTACCGCGCGCGGCAAGTGGGACGAACGGGACAACCAAACCCCTGTCGATAGGTATACCCCGGTGATCAGCGACCTCGTGCCGATCGCGCCCCGCTACAACCGGCCTTACAGTTACGAACGGCAGCAGTATTCAGCAGACCTCAACTACCGGGCGCACCGCGTGATCAGGGTGAGCGCGGGCGGCAAGCAGCAAAACATCGACCGCACGCTGCAGGCCGTCGAGCGCACCAAGGAAACCACCTGGTGGGGCGAGGTCAAGGTGACGCCGACCTACAGCACGGAATTCCGGGTCAGGGGCGAATGGGCGGACCGTGATATATCGGACTACCTGCAACCGCTTGATGGCGGCCCGGTGGACAACCCGCTGATGCGTAAATTCCACATGGCGGACCGCAGCCGCGACCGCTACGTCATCGAGTTCGATTACATGGTCACCGCAGCGCTCGGTCTTAATCTTGCTTACAGCGAGGCGCAGTCAGAGTACAAGAACTCCATCCTGGGTCTGCAGCAGAGCGAGGACCAGAACTATTCGGTCAACCTGAATTACGCGCTGGGCGATAAAATCAATGTCTATGGTTTTTACAATCTCGACACGATCGATGCTGACATCGTCAATACGTCCAGCGGCGGGTCGGGTGTCTGGGATGCCGCGACCCGCGATCGCATCGAAACCAGCGGGGTTGGCCTGACCGCAACCATCAGTGAAAAATCAAGTCTTGGCATGGACTATGTTTATTCCGACTCCAACGGCAGGATTTCCGTGCAGACCGCCGCCGCTGAACCACCGTTCGATCCGTTAAAAACCAATTTGAAAAACTTCAAATTGCATTTTGATTACGCTTTCAACGATCACTGGGGTTACAAGCTGTATGCCGAACGCGAGCAATACGAAAGCAGCGACTGGGCTATCGACGGGTTCGGTGTGGACGGGATCAATTCGGTTTTGACGATGGGTGAAGACAGTCCAGAGTACAGCGTCTGGTACTACCGCTTCCAGGTAAGTTACCGGTTCTGAGCAGAACCGGTCAACGGCCACTTTGGAGAGCCAAACCCAGCCTGATTGACATGTGTCATTAAGCCGCTGTGATTAATGACTTAATCTTAGGAAGCTCTGAGTAATACCATCCTGGCATTATCAGAGCACGGCAGCCGAAAAATGTCATTTTCGACTGCCCTACAAATCAACGGGTTGACGCCGCTGATTTGGCGACACATCCATGTGTCGCGGTAACCTCTGAATTAATCAGAGGTTACCTAAAGCCATCATAAGGTCTGATTGAGAACAAAAATCATGGAACACATTAAGGCAGATGTAGTAATTGTGGGCGCCGGTGGCGCCGGTCTTCGTGCCGCGATTGCGGTTGCAGAAGCCGATCCGAAGCTCAAGGTCGCGCTCGTTTCCAAGGTTTACCCGATGCGCAGCCATACCTGCGCGGCCGAGGGCGGAGCCGCCGGCGTCAAGGGTGCGGATGACTCGCTGGAGATGCATTTCAACGATACGGTGGGTGGTGGCGACTGGTTGTGTGACCAGGACGTGGTGGAGGATTTTGTCCAGCGTGCGCCGCGCGAGTTGATGCAGCTTGAACACTGGGGCTGCCCGTGGAGTCGCGAGGACGACGGCTCCGTGGCGGTGCGTGCGTTCGGCGGCATGAAGAAAAAGCGCACATGGTATGCCGCTGACAAGAGCGGTTTTCATATCTTGCACACGCTGTTTCAGACCTCGCTGCAGTTTCCGTCCATCAACCGCTACGATGAATATTTTGCGCTTGACCTGTTGCACCTCGATGGCAGGTGCCGGGGCGTGGTTGCGATGGAAATGCGCAGTGGCCGGTTCTTCCAGTTTGACGCACCGGCGGTGATCGTCGCGACCGGCGGCGCTGGCCAGGTGTTTCCTTTTACCACCAACGGCGCGATCAAGACCGGTGACGGCATGGCCATGGCCTACCGCGCCGGCGTGCCGCTGAAGGACATGGAGTTCGTGCAGTATCACCCGACCGGGTTGCCGGGCACAGGTATCCTGTTGACCGAGGGCTGTCGCGGGGAAGGCGGTATCCTGGTCAACAAGCATGGCTACCGGTATTTGCAGGATTACGGCATGGGCCCGGAAACGCCGGTTGGGCATCCGGTGCTGAAGACCATGGAACTCGGCCCGCGCGACCGCCTCAGCCAGGCTTTCTGGCACGAACAGAAGAAAGGCAATACCATCGAAACCCCTTGGGGTGACTGCGTGCTGCTGGATATGCGCCACCTGGGTGCGAAGAAAATCATGGAGCGTCTGCCGCTGGTGCAGGAGCTGGCCCATGCCTATGTGGGCGTGGACATGATCAAGGACCCGGTGCCGGTGCGTCCCGTCGTGCATTTCATGATGGGCGGCATCGATACCAACATCAATGGTGAAAGCCCGATGCCCGGTCTGTTCGCCATCGGCGAGACCGCCTGTTCCGGCTTGCACGGCGCCAACCGCCTGGGTTCCAATTCATTGACCGACCTGCTTGTGTCAGGCAAGCGTTGCGCCGATACGGCCATAGCGTATGCGCAGAAGGCCGGTGCAAGCGGCGGTGATGAAGCCCTCAGGGCGCAGGCGGAAGCGATCGTGACGGGTGTGCGTGAACTGTTGCAACAAGGCGGCGCGACCGAGACGATTGCCGGTCTGCGCAGGGAAATGCGGACGATACTGGAAGACTGCGCCGGCATTTACCGTGATGAGGCAGGCACCCAGATGGCCTGCGAGAAAGTCGCCGAATTCCGCCAGCGCTACAAAGGGATCGAAATCAACGACAAAAGCAATGTGTTCAATACCGACCTGCAGTCAGCGCTCGAGTTGCGCAACCTGCTGGATGTGGCCGAAACCATCACCGAAGGTTCGCTGCAGCGCCGTGAATCCCGCGGCGCCCACCAACGCCTGGATTACACCGAGCGCGACGACGTCAATTTCCTGAAACATACCCTGTGCTACCGCCAGCCGGACGCGCGTCCCCGCGTGGAGTGGTCGGAAGTACTCATCACGCGTTCCCAGCCGGGTACACGTGACTATTCAGGGAGTAAAAACTAATGAGCACCCGGACCCGCACACTCGAACTGGAAATCATGCGCTACGATCCCGAGAAGGACAAGCAGCCCTGGTTTCAGAGTTACACGGTGCCCTGTCTCGAGGACTGGGTGATCCTCGACGCGATCAACTATGTCAAGGAAAATCTCGACACCACGCTGGCCTACCGCTGGTCCTGCCACATGATGGTTTGCGGCAGTTGCGGCATGATGGTCAACGGCGAGCCCTCGCTGACCTGCAAGACCTTCATCCGTGAACTGCCCGACAAGGTGCGCATCGAGCCGCTGGAGAATTTCCCGATAGAGCGTGACCTGGTGGTGGTGCTCGATGACGTGATACAGAAACTGCACAAGGTCCAGCCCTACATCATCCGCAAGGACCCGCCGCCGGCCGGGGACCAGGAGTACATCCAGACCCCCGGTCAACTGGCGATATTCAAGCAACTGACGATGTGCATCAATTGCATGTGCTGTTATGCAGCCTGTCCGCAGTACGCGCTCGACAGGAATTTCATCGGCCCGGCTGCGCTGGCGCTGGCCCACCGCTACAACCGGGATAACCGCGACCAGGGCAAATCCGACCGTCTCGACATCCTCGCCGATCACGATGGTGTCTGGGACTGCTCCTTCGTCGGCGCCTGTTCGGAGGTCTGCCCGAAGCACGTCGATCCGGCCGCAGCGATACAGCAGATGAAAATCGATGGCGCGGTGGAATTCTGGAAACAGAAAATGGGTATACCGGGAGGCAAGCCATGAGCCGCAACCCCTATGTCAGGCCAATATCCACGACCACCTGGTACATGCGCAACGGCCGTTACAAGGTCTACATGTTGCGCGAACTGACCAGTTTCCTGGTGGTTTTTTACAGCCTGCTGACCATTTTCGCGCTGTCGGCCTTGGCCGACTCAGCGGATCGCTGGAACGGCTTCATTGCGTCACAGCAAGGTAAAGGCATGATGGTCTTCCACGCGCTCGCGTTGCTGTATTTTCTTTTCTTCCAGACTTTCCCATGGTTCAAGCTGGCGCCGAAGGCGATGCCGGTGCAACTCGGCGAAAAGAGGCTGCCGGACAGCTACATCATCATCGGCCATTACGTGGCGTGGATTGCAGTCAGCATCTGCATATTCTGGTTGGCGGGAGCATTCTGATGGCAATTGCAAAAAAGGCAGTGGTTTGGGGGTTGTTCGCGGCGGGCGGGACCCTGACGGCGTTTGTTTTCCCGGCGTTGATCGGGCTTTACCTGCTGATCGCCAGCGGAAATGTCCCTGACGGCCTCCAATTTGATCAAATTCACGCTTTTGCGGCGAGTTGGCTTGGCAAGGCATGCCTGTTCATCGTACTCTTCCTGTCTGTCTGGCA
>JBFZEL010000180.1:0-11326 GCA_041306925.1 Lysobacterales bacterium | reverse complement strand
TTTCGTCACCCGCCGCGTTACGGCTGCAATTGACGGCAGATGCTGACGATCTCTGCATCAGGGTATTGAAATGCCGTGGGCAAAGACCGGCAGCGGAAATCCGCATCCGCCGCGCACACTTGCTGCAGACCCTGATCCCGCCCCTGCTCAACCCGGGCGGGTCCGGCAAACGTTCCAGTTCGGCGGCGGAAAAACCGCTGGTTTCCCTGGCCGCATCGCGGCTCGAACGGCCCTCTTTATAGGCCTGCCCGGCTGCCCGAACCGGTGCCGACAGCGCAAATCATGATGGCACGTTGTTGCCGCGAAAATGCCTGCCGGTGGCCTTTTGCATGGTTCCCGGTGGTATCATTATCCGGCCTTGAAAAGAGCCGGAAAAATCATGCAGCTTTCATCACTTACCGCCATTTCTTCCGTTGACGGTCGCTATGCCGGCCGTACTGCCGATCTTCGCGAAATTTTCAGTGAATACGGTCTGATCCGTTACCGTGTGATCGTCGAGATCCGCTGGTTCCAGGCGCTTGCAGCCAGCGCTCTCTTTCCACAGGTAGCAAAGCTGAGCGCAGAGGCGAACACGTTCCTGGACAGCCTGCTCAACGATTTCGGGCTGGATGAAGCGCGCCGGGTCAAGGCCATCGAGGCGACCACCAACCACGATGTCAAGGCAGTCGAATACCATCTGAAAGAGTGTTTTTCAAAGCAGCCCGAACTGGCCGGTGTTGCGGAGTTCCTGCACTTTGCCTGTACCTCGGAGGACATCAACAACCTCTCCTACGCACTGATGGTCAAGGATGCGCGTGAACGGATCTGGCAGCCGATTTTTGCCGAAATTGACCACGCCCTGAAGGTCATGGCAGACGAATACGCCGGGGTCGCCATGCTCTCCCGCACACACGGACAAACAGCCTCTCCCACTACCATGGGTAAGGAAATCGCCAACGTGGTCATGCGCCTGAAGCGGCAGGCCGAACAATTGTCGGGGCAACCCATACTCGGCAAGATCAACGGCGCAGTCGGCAATTACAACGCGCACATCACCGCCTGCCCGGATGTGGACTGGCCAGTTTTTACGCAGCAGTTCGTCACATCGCTGGGTCTGACCGTCAACCCGTGGACGACCCAGATCGAGCCACATGACTGGATGGCTGAAATTTTTCATACGCTGAGCCGTTACCACACGATCCTGATCGATTTATGCCGGGATATCTGGGGCTATATTTCCATTGGTTATTTCAACCAGAAAACCGTGGCCGGTGAGATCGGTTCATCCACCATGCCACACAAGGTCAACCCCATAGATTTTGAAAACGCCGAGGGCAACCTGGGTGTCGCGAACGCGCTGCTGAACCACCTTGCTGAAAAACTGCCGGTTTCCCGCTGGCAACGTGATCTCTCTGATTCCACCGTTTTACGCACCATCGGCACCGCGGCAGGCCACGGTGTGATCGCCTATTCCTCTCTGCTTAAAGGCCTGGGCAAACTGCAGCTCAACCGTGAAAAAATCGCTGAAGATCTTGACAGGAGCTGGGAAGTTTTAGCCGAACCGATCCAGACCATGATGCGTGCATACGGCGTGGCGAACCCCTACGAACAACTCAAGACGCTGACGCGTGGCAAGAAGATCACCGCGGACATCATGGTGAAATTCATCCAGTCGCTCGACCTACCCGCTGAAGCCCGGCGGAAACTGCTGGAACTCACACCCGCCACCTACACGGGCAACGCCGAAGCAATGGCTCGTTCCATCGGCCGGGAGAGCTAGTACGGTGACCCACCAGTGAGCGCGCCGCTGGGCAACCTGACAACCGCACAGTTCCTCGAGCAGTACTGGCAAAAACGGCCCTGCCTGATCCGCCAGGCCATTCCGGGTTTCGTACCCCTGCTCGACGGCGATGACCTCGCCGGGCTGGCCTGTGAGGAAATGGCCGAGTCCCGCATCGTCAGGGGCTCATTGAAAGCAGAGGACTGGCAACTTGAGCACGGTCCGTTCAGCGAGGCGTATTTTAGCGGCTTGCCGGAAACCAATTGGACACTGCTGGTGCAGGACGTTGAAAAACACTACGCACCTCTGCAGGACTTGATGCAGCAGTTCAACTTTATCCCAAGCTGGCGGCTCGATGACCTGATGATCAGTTTCGCCGCCCCTGGTGGTTCGGTCGGCCCGCACGTCGATCAGTATGACGTGTTTTTGTTGCAGGCCGAGGGCAGGCGCCGCTGGCAGATTGCTGCTGTCTTCGAACCCGCATTGCTGGATGGTTGTCAATTGAATGTCCTGAAGCAATTCACTGCCGAACAGGAATGGGTGCTTGAACCCGGTGACATGCTTTACCTGCCACCCAATATTGCCCACCACGGTGTCGCACTGGAAGCCGGTATGACCTGGTCCATCGGTGCGCGCGCACCCTCCGCTGCAGACCTGTTACAGGGTCTGGGTGAGTGGCTCGCCCTCGATGGCCAGGCAGGCGGACGCTATACGGATCCTGCTCTCGAACCGGCCACCCGCGCCGGCGAGATTGACCGCAAGGCGCTGCAGAACTTGCGCAAGCTGATGTTGACGGGGATTGCTGCAAAGCAGGATCTGGACAACTTCCTGGCCGCCTTTCTGAGCCGTTTCAGACTGGCGCACGACCCGATGCCGCCACCCTCTGCAATCAGTGCTGAAAAATTGCACAAGGCGCTGAAGCAAGGTATCCGTCTGATGCGGAATCCCTGGACACGCCTGACCTGGATTGAAAATCAGCGAGGTGCCCGCCTGTACGCCGCCGGACAGTCGTATGATTGCGGCGTATGGCTTGCCACCACCCTGTGCGCGTCGGACCAGCCCCGGCTCAGCACCGAACGACTGGACGAAGCCTCACTGGAAAGCTTGACCAGGTTGGTCAATGACGGCCATTTCCTGATGGTGAGTGCAGACTGAGCCGTTACCGGGCACGGAGAATTCACTCCCCGGAAACTTCGCATGAATCATCCGGGGTGGTTGGTGAAATTGCCATCGTGCACCTGCCATCACCAATCCCGGCCAGCTACACTGGCGCTCACGCGGCAAAATGTTCATGTAAGACATTTTAAGGTGTTGTATCCTACGTGGCTCGACGACCGATAATCTCATTTGAAAAAACACCGGAAGGTACAGACATAGTGAGCTCAGCACTGGAGCAGTTATACCTGACCTCGCACCTTTATGGTGGCAATGCGTCCTATATAGAAGCCTGGTACGAAACCTGGCTGGAAGACCCGCAGAAAGTGCCCGGGCAGTGGCGCAGGTATTTCGAATCGATGCCCGCAGCGGAACAACCGGAAACCGGTCACATCGAAGTCGCAGAACGATTCCGCAACCTGCCGCTGGGCACCATGGGCTACCCGGCGACCGGCACCGCATTCACCGACCACAAACAGGCCAGCGTATCGCGCCTGATCAATTCCTACCGTATCCGTGGCCACGAAGTCGCAAAGCTGGACCCGCTCGGCCGTGCGCATCACGCACCAGTCGCCGATCTCAAGCTCGATTTCCATGACCTGAACGAATCCGACCTCGATCACGAGTTCGCCACCGGTTCACTGGCGGTGGCGTTACCGCGCATGAAGCTCAGGGACATCATCGAGTTGTGCGAACGGGTCTATTGCAAGAGCATCGGCACGGAATACATGCACATGGTCGATACCGCCAAGCGTGACTGGATGCGGGGCAGACTGGAAGGTTCACAGGGTTATTACGATGTCGTCGACGCCGACCGGTTACGTATCCTGCAGATGCTGACGGCGGCCGAGGGTCTGGAAAAATACCTGCACACCCGCTACGTTGGCCAAAAAAGATTTTCGCTCGAAGGCGGTGACAGCCTGATTCCGCTGTTACACGAGACGATCCTGTATGCCGGCCAGCACGATGTCGAGGAAGTGGTCATCGGCATGGCGCATCGCGGGCGTTTGAACGTACTGGTCAACATCCTGGGCAAATCCCCTGCGATCCTGTTCGACGAATTTGAAGGCAACCACGGCGTCAACAACCCGGACCGCCCCGGGGATGTCAAGTACCACCTCGGCTTTGCTTCGGATATTCAGACCCCGGGCGGCGAAGTCCACATGGCGCTGGCGTTCAACCCGTCACACCTGGAAATCGTCAATCCGGTTGTGGTCGGGTCAGCGCGGGCGCGCCTGGTCCGTCGCAGGGATGAAACACTGGACACGGTCATGCCGATACTGATCCACGGCGACGCGGCTTTTTCCGGCCAGGGCGTGGTCATGGAATTGTTCCAGATGTCCGAGGTGCGGGGTTTTGCGGTCGGCGGCGCAATGCACATCATCATCAATAACCAGATCGGCTTTACCACCAGCAACAAGCTGGACACGCGCTCCACGTTGTATTGCACCGCGATCGCCAAGATGGTTCACGCGCCGATCTTCCATGTCAATGCGGATGATCCGGAAGCGGTGCATCACGTCATGAAGATCGCCTGTGACTTCCGCCAGGAGTTCAACCGTGACGTGGTCATCGACCTTATCTGTTACCGCAAGCATGGTCACAACGAGGCCGATGAACCTGCCGCGACCCAGCCGATGATGTACAAGATCATCCGCGGCCTGCAGACCACGCGGCAGAAATATGCCGATGACCTGGTCAGACGCAACATCATCGCGCCGGATTATCCGCAGATACTGATGGATGAATACCGGCGCAAACTCGATGATGGCGAGCAGGTGGCCGATGTCGAATCGCATCCACGCACCAACAAGCATGCCGCCAAATGGCGCAACTTCGAGCACGTCAGTGGCTATACCGGCAGCGGTATCGAAACTGGTGTCGATGCCGATGAAATCAGGCGCCTGGGTGAAAAGATGACACAGTTGCCCGACGCTTTTGTCCTGCATCCCCGGGTCAAGAAAATCATCGATGACCGGAAAGAAATGACGCTAGGAAAACAGCGTCTGGACTGGGGTTTTTGCGAGACCGTTGCCTACGCCAGCCTGATCCGGACCGGCACCGGACTGCGCCTGGTCGGCCAGGATTCAGGCCGCGGCACCTTCTTCCACCGGCATGCCGTTTTGCACAACCAGGTGGACGGCTCCCAGTACATACCGCTGCAGGAAATCAACCCGCAGGTCGATGTGAACATTATCGATTCCCTGCTATCCGAAGAGGCCGTGCTGGGTTTCGAATACGGTTACGCCACTGCCGCACCCGAAACACTCGTCATCTGGGAAGCCCAGTTTGGCGATTTCGCCAACGGCGCGCAGGTCGTCATCGATCAATTCCTGAGTTCCGGTGAAGCCAAATGGGGCCGTCTGTGCGGCCTGACGCTGTTCCTGCCCCACGGTTACGAGGGCCAGGGCCCGGAGCATTCGAGTGCGCGCCTGGAACGCTTCATGCAGTTGTGCTCGAACGATAACATCCAGGTATGCGTACCCTCGACACCGGCGCAGATGTTCCACTTGATCCGCCGGCAGATCAGGATGACGACACGCAAACCGTTGATCGTCATGACGCCAAAAAGCCTGCTCAGAAACAAAGCCTCCACCTCCACTTTGGAGGAACTGACCAGCGGCGGTTTCAAATTGGTCATCGATGACGGGCGCGTCACGGACAGGCAGCAGGTCAGACGTGTGGTGCTCTGCGCTGGCAAGGTTTATTACGACCTCATGGAAGCACTTGGCGAAACTGAACGAAACGACGTCGCAGTGGTCCGGGTCGAACAGTTGTACCCGATCCCGCACCAGGAACTGTCCATGATTTTTGACAGCTACCCGTCAGACTGCGAGATCGTCTGGTGCCAGGAAGAACCCCGCAACCAGGGCGCCTGGTACCAGACCATGCACAATCTTTTGCGGGACATGCACGAGGGTCAAACACTGCACTACGCGGGCAGACCGAGTTCGGCCTCGCCTGCCGTGGGTAACCATGCGATACATCTTGAAGAGCAACGCAAACTTGTGACGGATGCCATCACCCTCGGCGGCGGCGAAAGACCGTAACGCAGCGTTTAATTGGGAACATGGCGCATTTTTATTTAAATATCCGTGGTTATCAGTCCTATCCAGCCGTCTGACTGACCCCGAGCGAGGAAAACGATGAGTATTGAAATCAAAGTTCCGGTTTTGCCGGAATCAGTCGCAGATGCAACGGTCGCCGCGTGGCATAAAAAACCGGGCGACAGCATCCGCAGGGATGAAAACCTGGTCGATCTGGAGACCGACAAGGTGGTGCTGGAAGTACCCTCCCCGGTGGACGGCGTACTCAGGAAGATACTCCGCGAGAGCGGCGAAACCGTCACCAGCGAAGAATTGCTGGGCGTTATCGAAGAAGGCGCTGCCGCCGTTGCCGGGAAAGCAGTTGAAGAAACCACAAAATCCATTGCGGAGCCGGCAAAACCTGCGTTAGCCGGGTCCGGGCCGGCGTCCGCGGCAGAAGCTGCAAAACTGAGTCCTGCCGCGCGCAGGGTCGCGGAAGAGGAAAAAGCCGATGTCAGCAAGGTTGCCGGTACCGGACGCGGCGGACGCATCACCAAGGGCGACATGCTCAACTACGTGCGTAATGCCGACTCAACCTCGTTACGACCCGTGGAACGCGTCAAAATGACACGCTTGCGTGCAACCATTGCAGAGCGGATGAAACAGGCGCAAAACACTGCAGCCATCCTGACCTCGTTCAACGAGGTGGACCTCAAGGCGGTCATGGATTTGCGTACGAAATACAAGGATGCCTTCGAGAAGGAACATGGCGTCAAGCTCGGTCTGATGGCCTTTTTTGTCAAGGCGGTCTGTGCCGCCCTGCGCAGGCATCCGATCGTCAACGCATCGCTCGAGGGCAATGAAATCGTCTACCACGGCTACCAGGATATTGGTATTGCCGTATCGACCGAGCGCGGTCTGATGGTGCCCATACTCAGAAATGCCGAGCACATGACCTTGGCCGTTATCGAAACCAGCATCAGGGACTTTGCCGTCAGGGCCCGTGATGGCTCCATCACGCTCGAGGATTTGCAGGGCGGGACCTTTTCCATCACCAACGGCGGCACCTTCGGTTCATTGCTCTCGACACCGCTGTTGAATCCGCCGCAAAGCGCGATTCTCGGCATGCACGCGATCAAGGAACGTGCGGTCATCGACCAGGGCCAAGTGGTCGTACGGCCAATGATGTACATCGCGCTGAGTTATGACCATCGCATCATCGATGGCAAGGACGCGGTGTTGTTCCTCGTTGCCGTCAAAGACGCGCTCGAAGACCCGGCGCGCCTGTTGTTGAACCTGTAAAAGTGAAAAAGGCTCAGCTTGAAGTAAATTTCAGTCAACCTGACCCCTTGAAAAAGCTCCCCAAGGAATTGTAATGAATGAAAAATTTGATGTAATCGTAATCGGTGGCGGCCCCGGCGGTTACGTGGCCGCGATCAGGGCAGCCCAACTTGGCCTGAGCACCGCCTGTATCGACATGACGACCGGCAAGGACGGCAAGGCGGCACTGGGCGGCACCTGTCTGAATGTCGGCTGTATCCCATCCAAGGCGCTGCTGGACAGTTCCAAGCATTTCCACCACCTGCAGCACGAATACGCCGCACATGGAATCAGTGTTGCTGACGCAAGCATTGACATCAATACCATGCTTAAGCGCAAGGATTCCGTGGTCAGCAAGTTGACCGGCGGTGTAGCGCAGTTGTTCAAGGCCAGCAAGGTCAAGCAGTTTCACGGCAGGGGCCGGCTGCTGGCCAACCGCCAGGTGGAATTCACAGCCCACGCCTCCGCAGAAAAGATCATGCTCGAAGCGCAGAACGTCATTCTCGCCAGCGGCTCAGTGCCAATTTCAATACCCAACGTGACCATTGACAAACAATACATCATCGACAACGAGGGCGCGCTGGAACTGACTGAAGTGCCAGCGCGCCTGGGCGTAATCGGCGCCGGTGTCATCGGTCTTGAGCTGGGCTCGGTGTGGCAACGACTGGGCTCCGAGGTCATTTTGCTCGAAGCGTTGCCGACTTTCCTGCCCGGCGCCGACGCCGATATTGCAAAACAGGCAGCCCGCCTGTTCAAGCAACAAGGTCTGGATATCCGTCTCGGCACACTGGTCAAATCGGCCAGTGTCGTCGCCGGCGAGGTCAGGGTGGCGCTCGCGGACAAGCAGGGTGAAAGCGAGCTTGTTTTCGACCGTTTACTGGTCGCTGTCGGCCGTAAACCCTATACGCAGGGTCTGCTGGCCGATGACTGCGGCGTCAGGCTGAACGAGCGTGGCCAGATCGACGTCAATGAACATTCACAAACCAGCGTGACGGGTGTCTGGGCGGTGGGTGACTGCGTGCGCGGCCCGATGCTGGCCCACAAGGCTTCCGAGGAAGGCATCGCGGTGGCCGAACTGATCGCCGGCAAGGCCGCCCACATCCATTTCGACACCATACCCTGGGTCATCTACACGGACCCCGAAATCGCCTGGGTCGGCAAGACGGAACAGCAACTGCAAGAGCAAGGTCTGGCTTACCGCAGCGGCTCGTTCCCGTTTGCGGCAACCGGCCGCGGCCTTGCGATGGGTGACGCCGCCGGCATGGTCAAGATGCTCGCGGATGAGACGACCGACGCAATCCTCGGCGTGCACATCATCGGCCCAAACGCCTCAGAATTGATTGCCGAGTGCGTGGTAACCATGGAGTTCCAGGGCTCCAGCGAAGACCTTGCGCGTATTGTCCACGCCCACCCGACGCTTGCGGAGGCCATTCACGAAGCGGCATTGCACGTCGACAAGCGGGCCATACACAGGGGCAACTGAGGGGTGACGGAGGGTCAATGCCAATGACACAGATTCCGGATTCGTTCAAAGCGTTTCGTATTCACAACGATGCCGAGGGTTACCGCGCAGGTATCGAAAGCATCGGCATCGACGACCTCAGCAAAGGCGATGTCATCATCCGTGGTGAATGGTCCGGTATCAATTACAAGGATGCGCTGGCCGCAACCGGCAAGGGAAAAATCCTGCACCGGTTCCCGCTCAATGGCGGTATCGACGTCGCCGGTGAAGTGATCTCGTCGGCATGTGAACGCTTTAGCCCCGGTGACAAGGTGCTGGTCACCGGATGCTCGATGTCGGAAAAACGCGACGGTGGTTATAGCCAGTACCTGCGTCTCGACAGCAACAGCGTGGTTCCGCTGCCTGCAGGGCTGACCACCCGCGAGGCCATGGGCCTGGGCACCGCGGGCTTCACCGCCGCGATTTCCCTGTATCGCATGGAAGCGCTGGGCCAGACACCCGCGGCGGGGCCCATCGTAGTAACCGGTGCGACGGGCGGGGTCGGAAGCTTCGCGATCGATATCCTGACACGTGTCGGCTACACCGTACACGCGATTACCGGTAAAGCGGAAAAGTTTGATTATCTTGAAGAACTGGGCGCACGCCAGTGTATTTCCCGCCATCATCTGCACTGGGGCCAACAACCACTTGAATCCGTTCGCTGGGCGGGCTGCATCGACAGTGTCGGCGGCGACACGCTCGCCGGTATCAGCCGGGTCATCGACCTGTGGGGCAATATTGCGGTCTGCGGGATGGCCGAAGGGATCGGCCTGCATGCCACCAACCTGCCGCTGATTCTGCGTGGCGTCAGCCTGATTGGAATCAGCTCCAACAACGCGCCCTATGACCTCAGGAAAATTCTCTGGGACCGGCTTGCCAACGAGTGGCGTCCGCTTCACCTCGATAAGATTGTCAACAACGAGGTCGACCTGGATGATATCGGTGCGGCTTTCGATGTGCTGATAAAGGGCAATGCGCTTGGACGTACCGTGGTCAAACTTGGCTAGCGTGCACATGAAGATTACTGATTTTTTCTCTGCAAGTGGTGCATAATCCAGAGCGCAGACCATCCGCTCCACATGGATCGACATCAATGGCAAAAATTTTGATAGTAGATGACTCCCCCGCCCAGGTTCTTACCCTTAAGAACCTGATCGAAAACTGGGGTTATGAAGCCATCAGTGCAGAAAATGGTGACCGGGCGCTCGAGATCGCACGCCAGGAGGTACCCGATGTCATTCTGATGGATGTTGTCATGCCCGGTATGAGCGGCTTCCAGGCGACGCGCAAATTGTCCAAGGACCTGGCCACGCGCAACATCCCCGTTATATTTGTCAGCACCAAGGACGGCGAAGCAGACCGCATCTGGGGCATGCGCCAGGGTGCCGCGGCCTACGTCACCAAACCGGTGAACCCCGATACTCTGTTCACTGCCATTTCAGCAGCCATCGCAGTCTGAAAAGACAATTCAAGGAACCCTATCATGACCATCCGAATTGGTGACCATATCCCAGCAGCGGTGTTGAGCCGCATGACGGAGAGTGGTCCGCAACCTGTTATGACCAACGACTATTTTGCCGGTCGCAAAGTGGTTCTGTTCTCGGTACCCGGCGCATTTACGCCCACCTGCTCGGCTTACCATCTGCCGGGTTTCGTGGAGCTTGCCAATGATTTTACCGCCAAGGGGGTAGACGCCATTGGCTGCATGGCCGTCAATGACGTGTTCGTGATGCACGCATGGGGCGACAGCGCCAATGCCAGGGGTATTGACATGCTTGCCGACGGCAATGGTGAATTCACCAGGGCTCTTGGTCTGGAACTGGACGGCACCGCATTTGGCATGGGCCGGCGGTCACAGAGATTTGCACTGGTGGCCGAAGACGGGATCGTCACAAAACTGATGGTGGAAGCACCCGGAGAATTCCGCGTAAGTTCTGCCGAATCTGTTTTAGCAGCACTTTGAAAGGAGAATCATATGCAATGCAATGTAGGTAAAACGGAACGCGTGATACGTGTGATTGCCGGTGTCGCAATCATCGGTGCCGGTTTCTTGTTTCAATCCTGGTGGGGCGCGATCGGTCTCGTGCCATTGCTGACCGGTGCTACGGGTTATTGCCCGCCATACCAGTTGCTGGGAATTTCAACCAACAAAAAGTAAACCGGTCATCCGTGCACGGCTGGATGTGTCGGCCCTAGGCAGACACGTCCTCACACTATTCCACAACCTCGCTCACGTTGCCATTTTCCACGGCATCCTGCGCAGATGTTTCCGCTTCATCATCGATCTGAATCCGTGCCAGTCCGACCAGGTTTTCTTCGTCGGCGAGACGTATCAGCGTTACACCCTGAGTATTCCGGCCCAGTGTTGATATTTCACGGGCGTGTGTCCTGACCAGTGTTCCTCCATCGGAGATCAGCATGATGTCGTCAGCGTCCGTCACCTGTAAAGCGGAAATCAACCTGCCGTTGCGTGGCGATGTCTGGATACCGATAACGCCCTGTCCACCCCTGCCCTGGCATGAGTGCTCTTCAGGCTTTGTCCGTTTGCCGTAACCGCGTTCGGTG
>JBFZEL010000179.1:0-2655 GCA_041306925.1 Lysobacterales bacterium | reverse complement strand
CTATGATGAAACGGCTGAAATTGTCCGGTGCCGAGGCAGCCAGGTGCGTCTTTATCTCCGCAAACAATCCGTCCAGCCAGCCCGGTGTAAGCCTGCGTCCGTCATCCAGTTGCGCGCCGTGTTTCAGCCATTGCCACAGCTGGCTGCGGCTGATCTCGGCGGTGGCCGCGTCTTCCATCAGGTTGTCGATCGGCACACAGCCGTTACCCGACAACCAGGCGGCGAGGTACTGGATGGCAACGCGGATGTTCTTGCGCACGCCGGCCTCGGTGATGGTGCCGGTGCTCGGCGTGACCAGCACGGCTGCATCAACCCTGAAATCCGCGAGCTTGCGATCGATCTGGTTGGGGCCATGCAGAACCTTGTCAAACTCGGCACGGGAAAGTGGCTCAAGACCCGGGTGCGCGACCCAGGTACCGTCGTGACCGTTGGCGGCTTCACGTTGCTTGTCGATACGAACCTTCTCCATGGCCCGGGCATTGGCTTCATCGTCGCCACGGATCGGGATCTGCGCGGCCATGCCACCCATCGCAAACGCGCCGCGGGCGTGGCAGGTCTGGATCAGCAGTTTCGAGTAGTTGGCCAAGAACGGCACGGTCATGCCAACCTGGTCGCGGTCGGGCAGCACCCGCTCCGGGTGGTTACGGAAGGTCTTGATGTAGCTGAAGATGTAATCCCAGCGGCCACAATTGAGACCGAGGATCCGGTCCTTCAGGGCATGCAGGATTTCGTGCATCTGGAACACTGCCGGCAGGGTCTCGATCAGCAGGGTTACGCGCACGGTCCCATGTTTCATTCCCAGTTTTTGCTCGGACCAGGCGATGACCTTTTCCCACCAGGCCGCCTCGGTGTAATGCTGCAGTTTCGGAATGTAAAAACAGGGACGGCTGCCGCGTTTCTGCAATTCCACGTGGTTGTGAAACAGGAACAGGCCGAAATCCAGGAACACGCCGTGGATGGGCTTGCCGTCCATTTTCACGTGTCTTTCCGGCAGGTGCAGACCGCGCGGGCGGACCATCAGGACCGCGGTTTTGTCATTGAGGGTGTAGCTTTTCCCGTCTTCCGAAACAAAGTCGATCTGCCGGCGAATCGCGTCACACAGGTTGACCTGTCCATCGATGACGTTTGGCCAGGTCGGCGCGGTGGAATCCTCGAAATCCGCCATGTAAACCTGCGCGCCGGAATTCAGGGCGTTGATGACCATCTTGCGGGTCACCGGACCGGTGATCTCGGTACGCCGGTCGGCGATCCCGGCGGGGATCGGCGCCACCTGCCAGGAACCTTCACGGATATCGATCGTGGCCGGGTCAAAACCGGGAACGGCGCCCCGGTCAAACTGCTCCTGGCGGCTTTTGCGCGCCACCAGCAGTTCGTCCAGTTCAGGGGTAAAGCGAAAAACCAGCTCGGCCAGGAAGGCCAGCGCAGCGGGGGTGAGAATGTTTTTGTCCGCGCCAGTCAGTGGCTGGGTCAGTTCGAGTGCGGGGTGACTTTCATGTTCGGCTGGACGATTCATCGCGGTCGACTTCCAGTTTTACCAAGGCATTTTTGAAGAATACCTACAATGCTTTATCTTTGACAATATAAATGTTTAAATACCTATCATTAGTTTTTTGAATAATTTAACTTGCTGAATTGAAACATAAACCCATTCAATACTACAAGGGCAATACGCTCAAGCAACTCAGGGCATTTTGCTCCGTGGCACGCACCGGCAAGATGACCGATGCCGCCGACGAGATGTTTCTCAGCCAGTCCGCCATCAGCCTCCAGATCAAGGCGCTGGAGGAGGAAATGGACGCGGTACTTTTTGAGCGCCGCGGTCCGCGCATTCAATTGACCCCGGATGGCAGAAAACTGCTCGACATGGTCAGACCGATCGTCGAGGGCATGGACGGCCTGAAAGAACGCTTCAATAAAGAGATCCGTGGCAATCTCGAGGCAGGTAAAGTCGTCATTGCAGCAGGCGAGTCGACGATCATGTACATCCTGCCGCAGTTGCTCTCTACCTATCGCGAAAAATACCCGAAAATCCAGGTTGAACTGCACAATGTCACCGGCCGTGACGGCCTGGCAATGCTGCGCCAGGACGAGGTTGATTTCGCCGTCGGTTCGATACTCGATGTTCCCAGCGATATCAGCTACGACCCGCTCTACACTTTTGACCCCGCGCTGATCATGTCGCGTGGCCACGCCCTTGCCGATAAAACCAATATCCAGATGAAGGATATCGCCCCTTACGGCCTGATACTCCCGCCACGTCGCCTGACCACCTGGCGCATGGTGGACCGGATCTTCCAGCAGCACGGCATACCGTTCAACGTCGTGCTGGAAGTCGGCGGCTGGGAAGTCATCAAGCGCTATGTCGAACTGGATTTTGGTATTTCGATCACGACGGGCATCTGTCTGCGCCGGGAAGACCCGCTGGTGGTCAAGAACATGAGCCGCTTTTTTCCGAAGCGCTCCTATGGAATCGTAATCCGGCGAGGCAAGCACCTGCCACTGGCGGCGTTGGCCTTTGTCGAGGTGATGAAAGAGGCATCAATTGTTGACCTGCCTTACATGGAAGGGCATTAGTCAAGGTAAAGGGGTCAGGTTCATTTCTCGGCAGGAGAGGGTCAAGGCAAAGGGGTCAGGTTCATTTTGAAGAAATGAACC
>JBFZEL010000178.1:0-3055 GCA_041306925.1 Lysobacterales bacterium | reverse complement strand
TGGTTGCAGGGTCGGCGCCTCCGGCGCGTGCCCCGGCCGGTATGCCTGCCGCGACAACTGGCCGCCGACAATTCGCAGCAGGGTGCCCGGCTCACTGCTGTCCCGGCCGGGTAATTCCAGGAAGCGCAACTGCAGAAGCTGTGGGGCCAATTGCCCAGCAGACAGTTTATCCAGCGCGTCCCCCAGGTCGACCGGGGTCACCGCGCTGCCGGCAAACCGCTCCGCCTCGTCCAGCAACTCTGCCGCCAATTCCAGCAGCGGTGCGTATTGCTTGCCGCCTGCCATCTGCACCGAGCTTTTCTGCAAACCCTGTATGTCAATCCTGATGCTGCAGCTGATGCGCGCCGGCGCTGCAGATTTCACCGGCAAATCCCGCCCTCCGTAACTATCCTCAAACCCGGGGTAGCCCCGCTCGAGCAACCGCTTCAGCAGATCGGACCGGGCCGCCGGCGTTAACAGTATCTGGCTGCGCCGGTTCCAGATCGCGGCGCCGCCGGGGAATAATTCAAACGCGCGGTTACCCTTCTGATCGGTGCAGTCAACCTGCAGGAGATATGGACTTCCGGGTGTTTCCGAGGCGTGCAGCAGGGCGACAGCGAGACTGGCCGCTGAGGTGCTGCCAGGCTGGGGATCACCTTTGTCCGCGCTGCTGACCCCCCAGTGCAAACAGAGTGCGCAAAGACACGCAAGGTAACCGAATCGCATCCTGACAGTTTAACATTTCAGCCCCTGCAAAAGTGGTTCACGATGGCTTGGGCAAACAGTTTTTTTTACCCGATCCCGGCAAGAAATTAACCTCGCGTTAAGGTGCGCTGTTTTAAGCTGAATCAAACCGTTAGTCAGGAGAAATTACCGTGTCTACTTCAAAGCGATTTGCACTCGTTCCGTTAACCCTGCTGATGGCATTCAGCCTGGCGCCGGTTCTGGTCCAGGCGCAGGCCGATGTAGCGAGGGAAAAAATAGTGGTTAAAGCGTACAACCAGCCCCTGGCGTCCCTGAGCCAAGCAGCGGACCGGGCCAGGAGCCAAATGGTTAAACCCGGCCCGGCCCGCGAAGTCCCCAATTTCCGCAGCAGTGGCAAACCCGTATTCAGTGGTGGTACGGCGTTGTCAGATGCCGTTTTGCAGGACTTTGCCGGTGAGCAGATAACCATGGTCGGCAGCGGCTTCTATGGGGCGTCCAACAATGACAACAAGGCGGTGGTGGGTTACATGATTGCGCCACCCGATACCGATGGCCAGGTGGGACCCGGTCACTTTGTCCAGATGATCAATCTTCTGACCACCATATTTAACAAAACTGGGCAAATAGTCGAGGGGCCATTCGCCAGCAATGTATTCTGGTCTGGAATCGGCGGTAACTGCGAGGTCAATAACCAGGGCGATCCGATCATCCTGTACGACGATGTCGCGGATCGCTGGCTGGTCAGCCAGTTCGCCTTTCCTGATGCGATGAATTCTTATTCCCAGTGTGTTGCAGTTTCCCAGGATGGCGATCCGACCGGCAGCTGGAACCGTTACGAGTTCTCATTCACGAACTATGGTCTGAACGATTACCCCAAGCATGGCATCGTGAGCGACTCCATCACGATGACGGCAAACCTGTTCAGACCACGTGGCCGCAACTTCAGCTGGGCCGGAACCTTTCTCGGCGTGATGGATAAGGCTGCGATGTATGCCGGTGCTCCAGCCAGCCTTATCGGCTTTAACATTGGCACGGCCGAATTTGGTTTCGTTGCCGGTGACTTGGATGGAAGCGGTTCAGTGCCGGCCCTGTTCGCCACCGCGATGACCACGGCGAACCGGTTTGACATCTGGCAGATCGATGTAAACTGGGCAACACAGGCGGCCACGGTGGCCCGCATCGCCTCGGTGCCGATTGCACCGTTTGATTCCGAGCTTTGCACCGCATCGCGTGGCGCGTGCATTCCACAACCGGACGGCGGGCCCTTGCTCGAATCGCTTTCGGACCGGTTGATGCACCGGTTGCAGATTCGTCAATTCACCAATCACCGCAGCATGGTTACGGCACATACGGTCGATGTAGGCGTTGGCCGCGCAGGCATACGCTGGTATGAGCTGCGGTCCACCGATGGAGCCCCCTGGGCACTTTATCAACAAGGCACCTACGGACCCGCCGACGGGGAGTACCGTTTTATGCCCAGCGCTGCGATGAATGCCGCCGGCGATATCGGTATCGGTTATCTTTTATCCAGTACCAACACCTATGTTTCAACGGCGGCCGTGGGCCAGACCGTCGCAAACTCGGGCAGCGGCCTGCTGGATGCCGAGGAACTCATCTGCGCCCGGGGTACAGGCGTGCAGAAGGATGTGGCGCGCGCCGGTGATTACTCATCCACTTCGGTGGACCCGCTCGACGACAGTTTCTGGCACACCAATGAAGTATTCACCGAAACCGGCAGTTTCCAATGGAATACCTTCGTTTGTGAGTTCGTGGTCGCCAGCAATGGTAGCAATATCCCACCGGTGGCGGCATTCGGCTACAGCTGCAATGAGCTGAGCTGTGCGTTTACCGACAGCAGTTCCGATTCTGACGGATCAGTGGTGGCGTGGTCCTGGGGCTTTGGTGATGGCGCCACGTCCGTCAGCCAGAACCCGTCACACACTTTTGCCGGCGCCGGCAGTTACGCAGTCACTTTGTTGGTAACGGACAATAAAGGCGCGACGGATTCGGTAACCCAAACTGTCACGGTAACCGGCCCCGTGGTCAATGACCCGCCAACGGCGTCTTTCACATACAACTGCACCGGTCTTACCTGTAATTTTGATGGCAGTGCTTCGTGGGACAGTGACGGAATCGCCAGTTACCAGTGGGTCTTTGGCGATGAGTCCACGGCGAGCGGGCCAACCGCGACTCACACCTACGCCGCCGCTGGTAGTTACAACGTGATTTTGAGCGTCACCGACAACCTCGGCGCGTCCGATTCGGACAGCCAAACTGTGGTGGTTAGCGCCCCCGTCGTACTCAACCTCGTCGGCATCGGGGAGATGACCAGTGCCATCAAATGGAAGGCCACGGTGACAGACCTCAATGG
>JBFZEL010000177.1:0-7073 GCA_041306925.1 Lysobacterales bacterium | reverse complement strand
TTATGCCTGCTGTCGGCGGCAACGGTTCAGGCACAGGAAAGAACCAGTATTTTTGAGAACCTGGTGGCTGTTGAGGGCGCGCCGGTTGCAATGGCCTTTATTGATCCCAAGGCCGATTTCGGCAGCTTCAAGCGGGTCATGATCCTGGACCCATATGTGTCGTTCCGCGCCAACTGGCAGCGTGATCAGAACCGCGCCAGCCGTTCGCAGCGCGTGTCGGCACGTGACATGGAGCGAATCAGGGCTGACGTCGCGGCGCTGTTCAGGGATGTGTTCACGGAGAGACTCCAGGCCAATGACGGTTTTGAGATCGTGAATGAGCCGGACGACGACGTTCTGCTGCTGCGCCCGGCCATTATCGATCTTGATATTACCGCTCCGGACACCAGGACCCCGGGACGCTCCACGACCTTCACGGCATCGACTGGCGCGGCGACAATTTATCTGGAAATGTTCGATTCGGCCAGCGGGGCTATGATCGGGGTGGCGGCGGATCGCCAGTCAGCCCGCAGTAGCAGCAACAATCTTACCTGGAGCAACCGCGTGACCAATACCCAGGAAGCGCGCCGCATGCTCGGCAATTGGGCCGACATCCTGCGGGGATTTCTCGACTCACACTACATGCAGAACGTGAAGAAGGATTAATTGATGAAGAATCTGAGATTTTTTCTACTGGTGGTGGTCTTGCTGCTGGCCGGTTGTGCAACGCCGGGTCCTACCATTGCCGTCAATTCGGCCCCGGGAGTTGACCTGACCAGCTACCGGACCTGGAACTTTATCCAGCCGCTGGGTACCGATCGCAGCTCCGGCGTGCGCACGCCGCTGAGCACGATGCTGGTGTCGGCGGTGCAAAACGAAATGGCAGCGCGTGGTCTCACGCAATCGGATTCACCGGAGTTGCTGGTGGATTTCTTTGTGACCACCCAGGAGCGGATTGACGTGCGCAGCACGCCTAACCATTCTGTCCACCGGTCTCACTGGAATCGCGGCTGGTACTCGACCTGGCCGAGTTACTCGACCACGGTGCGGCAGTTCACGGAAGGCACACTGCTGATTGACCTGATCGACCCGAACCTGGGCGCCCTGGTGGCCGAAGGCTCAGCCCAAAGCCGAATTCGGAGCAATGAATTCACCCAGCAGCAAGCCAACAACGTGGTCGGCCAGATCATGGCCGAGATGCTGCCCCGCTAAACCTGAGGATGTTTATGAATAACTCTACCCGTAGTATTTCCGTGGTGCTCTTGCTGGCGGCGGTTGCCTGGCCAGGTTACGCAGCGGCCCAGCGCGCCGGCCAGTCGATGACCATACAAACCGGCATCGTGGTGGCGGCCCAGGCCGTCAACCTCCGGTCGATGGCCGGTCGCGGGGCCGCTGTCGGCGGCGTGGTTGGTTTGGCGGCGACTGGAAGCGGTCAAAGCACGTCGCGGCGGGTGCGCAACACGGCGATCGGCGCAGGCACCGGTGCACTGCTGACGCGCGCCGCGGAAGGCAGTCTTGACGGTATGCAATTCACCGTTGAAATAAGGCCTGGCACACGCATCACGGTTATCACCGAGCAATCCGGGGTGAAAGTGGGAGACTGCGTCAACGTTGAAACGCCCAGCAGTGGCAACGCGAATGTCCGGCGCGTCTCCGACGCAGCATGCCGGGCGGCCCTGGACAACCAGGTGGATGAAGTTGTACTGGCCGAAATGACTCACGAGGCGGATATGTGTGTGCAGGCCAAGGCGCGCCTGCTGGAGGCCGAGACCGACGAAGCCTTCGAAATTGCGATGCGCCGCGTTCAGTTCATGTGTGACGATTAAGACCACGGGCTTTTGGATGTATCCGGCTGCCGCTGCCGTGGCCGCCGGATACAACCAGTCTTCGGGTAGTTTGAGTAGCCCGCCCCCCCCTCGTCAGCACGAAGTAACGCACGCCGGCCGGCGTTTCCAAAAAGTACAGCTCACGGCTTTCCGGCATATCCTGGTTAATGAGACGCAAAAACAGGTCATCGAAAAACTCGGGCGTCTCCAGGCTGAAATTATGAAAATTCCGGGTGCGATTCACCGGCGTGACATCCACCAGGACCAGGTTGTTATCTGCCGGCTCGATTAATTCTGACAGTTTCACGGCCTCTTGCGCCTGGCCAGGGTTGGCCGGGTCCAGGGAGCTTTCACCACGGCGCATCCGCCTTTTGCAGCAGGGCGCTGGTGCCGGTGAAATAGACATAGCCGCCAAACAACAGGAGCAGCAGAAAAGATTCCACCAGGCCCCAGATCAGTATTTTCCTAAAACGCACCAAAAACATAGCCTTGACTGAACCGGTTTCATGCTACCAGATTCGTGTCACGGGAATTGAAGAAATCACGGGTTTGAAAGGGTTGAAGACCGAATTGACTCTGATTTATTCGCAGTGTTCGTTTCAGAGCGAAATCAAACAACAAGGGGTTATAGAGACGAATCGCGGAGAATACATCGGCATCCGCCCGGTTGATAAAACCGCGACGCACCATCTGCTTCAGCGAGAACAGTGGAAGCACGCCCGGCAGGGGGTAGTCGGAGCCGTTCAGCAGCCGCGGTTGCCATTCCTCACGCTGGATAACAGACTCCAGAACGGTTCCCACGCGGTTGACCTGGGTGATGGCCGACAAGTCTCCGAACAACAAGCCCTCATAGCCGGGTTCCTGCATCATTCTCTCAAAGAGTTCGAAGTTGGGAACCCTGGGCCCATCCGGGCCTTTATCCAGATCAGGACTGGAGCCCAGCGAGGCACAGTGGGCAGCGATCACGCGCACGCCGTGCTCGAGCGGACGGCGCAAACGCAGAGGATTTCCAAAATCCTCGGTATTGCCGCCGTGCACGGCGAGTTCCGTGCCTGCGTGAAGCAGCAGCGGAATATCAAAATGGGCCGCGGTCTCGTAGAAAGGATCACACAGCTTTGAAGCCGGATCCATGCCCTGGGCCGGAGGTAGCCATTTGACCGCGCGAGCGCCATTGCGCACGGCGTCCTGCAAGGCCTCTACAGCGTCCGTGCGGTAAGGGTGGATGGAGGCGATCCACTCAAAACGCTGAGGGTAGGTTCGCGCTACAGAGGCGGCGTAGGTGTCCGGTGTATAAAAAGCACTGGCCTGCGGTTGGCGCTCACCGTCCGTGTCATGAAAGTAGTCAAAGGCCATTAACATCATCTTGGCGCCCGCCGGGAACTCGTCACTGAGCCTAAACAGGTGCTCCACGTAGTTCTGGTCTGCCCGGCCATCTTCCTTGGTGCAACTGGCATTCAGGTAGAACACCCTCTGCATCCACTGAACCGGGTGTACCAGGCTATTCATTTGCGGGTTGATCCAGACGCCGGAACCACTGTCGCCCAGGCCGATCAAGTGCACATGACTGTCCCGAAAGCGGCCCGGATCGATTCCATCCCAGGCAGATTTGAGTAAGGGATGATTGGCCAACGATTCCGGCAGTGGCTCGTTCACGCAGCGATTTTTTATGCCGTCTTCCGGCCAAAAGTGCCAGGCGGCCCCGGCGACCCCGGCGGTGGCCAGCAGTAACAGCATTTCCCTGCGATTTATTTTACGGGCAGTCATCTGGCGGGCAGTATAGGATCACGTTTGGTGCCCTGCAATCCATTTTTGGCCTGATCCGTGTACGGGCAGACAAAGCGCACAGCCGGACGTTTTCAGTGGAAGTCGTGGCAACGAATATTGCCGGGGTTGGGGACGGCCGTGCCGTTGCCGGCGAGACCGCAGGGCGTGCACCCTGGGGTAACGGCGGCCAGCTCGACTCCGTAGTCCCACTGCAATATTCGTTACCACGACTGACGGACTTTCTGCGATAATCCTGTTTTGTCAGGTCATTGCTGCGGGGAGAATACGCATGATATTTGTTAACGGTATTTTATTGACCCTGGTGGGTTTCGGCGTCATGGGTTTTGGCTTGTTGTTATTTTACGCATTACTGCCGTTGTTTTACGCTTTTTTGGGGCTGGGCGCTGGTTACTGGCTGGGCTCTTTGATAACCGGGGCACCCGAAGGCGATATGAACCTGGTAAAACTGCTTTTTGGTTTCGGCGGCGCCGTATTTTTCGCCGGCGGAGCCTATTTCTTTGAACCTTTCCGCAGGGTACTGATCGGGGTCGGATTGGGTTCGATGCTTGGCGGGTTGATTGCAAGCGCCCTGGGACTGAGCGGGTTTCTTGGCCTGGTTATCATGCTGGTGGCCGCCTTCATCGGTGCCGGCTTGACGGTCAGGGTATTTGATGTCTTCATCGTAGTCAGCTCGGCATATGCCGGCGCAGGCTTGGTAATGGACGGTATTCACCTGATGTTCCGTTCGCTGGACATCTTCGACCGGTCAGCGATCGCAGAGGGTGCAGTGATCCCGGTGCTTGTCTGGATTGTCGCCGGTACGATTGCGCTTACATGGCAGTTCAGGAATCTCCATCGATGGGTAAAGAAAGTTGCCTTTAACGTCCAGCAGGAGTCCCGCAATGAGTAATCGAAATCCGGCCGCAAAGCACTTCACTTTTCGGCAATTCCTTCGCGTCGCGCCGATGACCGGAACCTGCCTGGCACTTTTGGGGGCGCTGGCGCTTCCCGCAGCGGCACTGGCTGACGAGTCCCCGCTGATCTGTTTCGGTAACGAGCCTTCCTGGGGTATCGATCTGACGCAAGCGGGCACGGCGCAATTGATGGCTCTGGGTGCAGAGCCCGTATCCTACAGCGGTGCAGCAACGCGCAACGAATTATTGCAGGAAGTGATCTGGCGCGGAGCACCCAAAGCGGGTGGTGACCTGGTGGTTTTCCTGCGGGAGGCTGCCTGCAGTGACGGCATGTCCGACAAGCTGCATCCGGTGATCGCACGCGCCTCGACTGCCGACGGGAAATTCCTTGCGGGATGCTGCCGGATACCGGCAACGGTTGAATCCGTAACGAACAAGCCACTTGAAGGCATCTCCTGGCGGCTGAACAGCCTCGGCGGTGAAAATCCGCCCGGGCTTGCTACAACCGCACGTCCGGTAGTTGCACGTTTCGAAGCTGGCCGGTTTAGCGGATTTTCAGGCTGCAATAACTTTATGGGCTCCTATTCAGTCGACGGCGACAGCCTGAAAATCGGGCAGCTCGCAGGTTCGATGATGGCGTGCGCCGAGGAATTCATGGCGATCGAAAGTGCATTCCACGCCGCACTCTCCACCGTCAACCGCTTCTCAATCAGCGCCGACCAGCTCACGCTTCTCTCCGGGTCAGGAACCGCGCTGGCGTTTACGGCGGAGCCACCCCCGCAACTGGGCGGGGTGACCTGGGAGGTCACCGGCTACAACAACAACCGCCAGGCGGTGGTCGGTCTCCTGGGCGATAGCCAGGTCACGCTCTCTTTCGAGGCGGGAACGGTTTCAGGCAATGCCGCCTGCAATGCGTTCAGGGCTTCCTACTCAACGGATGGCAATCACATAGAAATCGGACTCCCGGCGACGACGAGGATGGCCTGTGCAGAGCCACTCATGGAGGAAGAGCAGGCCTTCCTGGCCGCACTCCAGTCAGCCGTGACCTGGAACCTGGATGGCAACATCCTGGATATGCATCGCGCCGACGGTGAGAGGGCGATCATGGCCATCATCAAGCGCTAGGGAACCATTCATCATCAGGGCTTTTTGGATGAATCGTACCTTGGTGAGCCCTGCGGCGGGAAGTCGAGCGAATTGGACAGCTCGCTACCCACGGTATCACCGAGATCGGGGAATGGCAGCCTGTTCTCACTCCTCCATTAGGCAACTTCAGCTTCAGCGGCTGATGTAAGCTCATCGTCCAGGCCCTGTGAACGCTCAAGGTAGAGAGTCTGTGACGGGAACGCGAAACCACTGCCGGATGCTTCGACGATATCCTTGATGCGTAAATCGATGTCCTGCTGGATGGCCAGGAATTCGCTGTAATTGCTGGTTTCCACCAGGGCAAAGACCTCAAGATCCAGCCCGGCGGGAGAAGTTTATGATTTCATACTGACAGATTTCGGCGTTCGGTACCACGATCACCGTACGGTCAAAACCGCGCAGCCGGACCGAACGCAGGCCAATCGACTCGGGTGTGCCCATCTTGTCTCCAAATTCACAAAACTCACCAACCCGCACCGGGGTATCGGCAAAGAGCACGAACCCCGCCACGAGATTCTCAAGTGTCGGGCGGACGTCGCCCTTATGGCAACGAAACCCGGGTGTGGGGTGATTCTGCCTACACCGGGCAAAAGCAGGTATTGGCTGAAAAGGCCCCGCATGCCAAAGACTTCACGCAAGCCAGGGGCAGCCGTAATCGCCAATTGACGGAAGAGGACCGCGGCCGCAATCGCAACAAGTCGCGGGTACGTGCCAGGGTGCAACATCAATTTGCGGTAATCAAACGGCAATTCGGTTTCAACAAGGTCCGCTATCGCGGTCTCTCCAAGAATGCACATCGGCTGTTTGTAGCCTGTGCATTGAGCAACCTGGTGATGGCCAGGAAGTCATTGTTGAAACGCAGGCGATGGGTATTGCAGGCAAGTTTCGCCTGAATGTTGAGATTCAGGCCGAAGATCCCGGCCAGAACCAGGAAATCAATATTAAACCGGCGAAAAAACATAAAATTGATGACTTGGATTGATACGATTGAATGCACCATCGCATAAATACTCAATTGATCAGACGTTCCCTTGGTCTTTCATCAGATGAGAATGCAAGTGATCAAGAAAACCTGCGTACTGCTGATTTTTTTGACCCTGGCCAGCATTGATGCTTCTGCCGTCGAAAAACTTAATGTTTTCGCACCGGTTCCCTTTGCTCTGGATCTCACGGTCGTGGCATATACCATCGGCTATTTCGCGTATTGCGGATTCGACTTCCCCGTTAAGGATCAGCCTGACCGTCAAGGATGATGCCCCCCCATGGCACAGTGCGAACAGCGGCAGTCCGTTTGGTGGTTAGAAACAGTCAGGGAACGGCCGGGAAGGCGGGACGATGGGGCTTGAGGATTGGCAGGAAGTGAAAACCCTGCATTTCAGTCAGGCAAGTCCTGGCGGAATTCCCTGCGCAAAAGCGCCTTCGAAGTGGGCTTTGGCGCCCGGTC
>JBFZEL010000176.1:0-7392 GCA_041306925.1 Lysobacterales bacterium | reverse complement strand
CTATGTTTCGTGTGTGCTGGGTTGCCCGTACGAGGGTGAAATCGAGGTGGAAGCCGTAACCGCGGTCTGCGCCAGCCTGATGAAAATGGGCTGCGCCGAAGTTTCGCTGGGTGACACCATCGGCGTGGGCACACCCGCCGCGGCCAACGCACTGGTCAAAGCCGTCAGTGCGGTTGTACCCATCGGGCAACTGGCGGTGCATTTTCACGATACTTACGGCCAGGCGCTGGCCAATATTCTCGCCTGTCTCGATGCGGGTGTGCGCAGCATCGATTCGTCCGTGGCCGGCCTGGGTGGATGCCCCTACGCCAACGGCGCGACCGGTAATGTCGCCAGCGAGGACGTGGTCTACATGCTGCACGGCCTGGGTCTTGAAACCGGCATCGACCTGGATGAACTGGCCGCAACCGGCGCGTGGATTTCACAACAACTGCAACGACCCAACAACAGCCGGGCGGGTCTTGCACTGACCTTCTCAAGATGACACGCACAGGAGTTACACGACATGCAACTGAACGAAGTTAAAGCACTGATTACAGGTGGCGTCTCCGGACTGGGACTGGCGGTAGCGCGCAAAGTGGTTGCCGGCGGCGGCCAGGCGGTTCTGCTGGATATCAACGACGGGGCCGGGGCCGCGGTCGTCGCGGAACTGGGCGGCGCGGTCAGTTATGTCCGCACCGATGTCACCAGCGAGCAGGCTGTTGAAGACGCCGTAAAGCTCGCCACAGAGCACATGGGACTGATCAATGTTGCCGTCAACTGCGCCGGCATCATAGGCGCGGGCCGCGTCCTCGGCCGTGAGGCGCCGATGGCGCTGGATTTCTTCGCGAAGGTCATCCAGGTCAACCTGGTCGGCAGTTTCAATGTCATCAAGGCCGCCGGCGCTGCCATGGCAAGCAACCCGCCCGGGGCCGACGGCGAACGCGGTGTCATCATCAGCACGGCATCGGTGGCGGCCTACGATGGCCAGATCGGGCAGGCGGCCTACTCGGCGTCGAAGGGCGGAATCGTCGGCATGACCCTGCCGATCGCGCGTGAATTCGCCCGCATCGGTGTACGCGTCAACGCGGTTGCGCCGGGGATATTCTGGACACCGATGGTCGATGGCATGCCCGAGAACGTGCAGCAATCACTCAGCGCATCCATTCCATTCCCGAGCCGCCTGGGCAAACCGGAAGAATTTGCTGAATTGGTCGCGCATATCATGGAAAATGGCTATCTCAACGGCGAAACCATTCGCCTGGATGGCGCCGTCAGGCTGGCGCCCAAATAAGGAAAAATGCATGGAAACCTTTGCCGAAGTCAGAAAACACGTCATGGACAATCACAAGCTGTTCCTGGATGAACCGTTCCAGCTCGGCTTTGAATGCCCGATAAAGGACAGCGACCGGAAACAGGGCGTTTTTCTCGCTGAAATCAAGTCAGGTGACAACCGGCGTTATCTGCGCGTGGAAACCCTGGTCTGCCGGCTCGAGGATTTTGACGCCGAAAAATGTTTGCGTATCAACCTGGTCCTGAGGGTCGGATACCTGGCGGTGGGTGACCTCGAAGGTGTCCCCTATGTCAAAATGTGCGCCAACCTGGCTTACTCTTCACTCGACAGCGATGAGCTGGAATACGTGATCAGCCACATTGCGCCAATGGCGGACCGCATGGAACAGGCCCTTGAAACACACGGTGATTTTGCCTGACATCAATTGATTAAAACGACCAAGGAGACAACTATGGCAAATGAGGGCTATCACGAACCCGTTGCGGAACTCAGCGATGCAACGCGCGACATGCACCGCGCCATCACTTCGTTGATGGAGGAACTCGAAGCGGTCGACTGGTACAACCAACGCGTCGATGCGTGCAAGGATGATGAATTACGCGCCATTCTCGCCCACAACCGCGATGAGGAGAAAGAGCACGCCGCGATGGTGCTGGAATGGATCCGCAGACACGATCCAGCCCTCGATCACGAACTGAAGGACTACCTGTTTACCGACAAAACCATTGCGCATGGTTGAGCCGGCTATTTCGCCAGGCGCCTGTTGCGGCGGTCCAGCGAGATATGCGGGGTAAGCTGCCCGCCCTGATCCTGGTTGCACTGCTGGCGGGAGTGGCGCAGGCCGCGACGCTGACGGGTTTTGCCGTACTGCCAGCCGATACTTTCAGGCCCGGACCCACCTCCGGGCAGTTCATAAAGTCATCCAATGACCGGCATCCGCCGTTTGCAGGCCAACAGCCCGTGCAGGGTTTTTCCGCACTGCAGAGGGACGACAACGGCGTCTTTCTCGTATTGAGCGACAACGGTTTTGGCGAGCGCGACAACTCCGCCGATTACCTGTTGAGCATTTACCAGGTTGCGCCCGATTTTCGCACTTCCGCCGGCGGAACCGGCGGCATCCGTGTCGTCAGGGTCATTCATTTGAGTGACCCCGGTGCTTTCCTGCCCTACCCCGCGGCGCGACCGGACCGCCTGCTTACCGGTGCGGACCTCGATCCGGAATCTTTCTGCAGAATCAGGGACGGCAGTTTCTGGATCGGCGAGGAATTCAACCCCTCGCTGGTGCATTTCAGCGCCGATGGCGTGATGCTGGCAGCGCCTATCAAACTGGCGGGGCTGAATTCCGCGGATAATCCGGCGGGTGAGCCCGCCAACCTGCCACGTTCGCGTGGTTTCGAGGGCATGGCGATATCAGCCGATGGCAAATGGCTCTACCCCATGTTGGAAGGTGGGCTGGAAGGTGGGCTGGAAGGCGGGCTGGAAGGCGCTTCTCAGGACCCGGGGCCAGGGCTCAATATCTACACATTCGATATTGAGAACCAGCAATTCGTCAACCAGCATGCAGGCAGCCCAAGTTTCCGTTACCGCCTCGATGAGGGCGCCACCGCGATCGGCGACTTCACCCTGTTCTCGCCAACCGGCGGACTGGTGATCGAACGGGACTCGGGCGAAGGCGCACGGGCGGTCATCAAGAAAATATACCGGGTCGATTTTGAACAACTGGATGCGGATGGATATCTACGCAAATACCCGGTCGCCGACCTGTTGAACATCAACGATCCCGATGACCTGAACCGGGACGGTAACACGCTGTTTACATTCCCGTTCTGGACCATCGAGGGCCTGGTTGTCCTGGATGCAACCACGCTGGGGATTGTCAACGACAACAACTACCCCCAGGGTCAGGCGCGTGACAACAGCGGCACGCAGCCGGACAACAACGAATTTATCCTGATCGAGATAGCCCCTTTATGGGACTGATCCACAGGCTATAATAATGATTCACTTGGAATTCACCTGGAATTCACACGGTGCCAACGGCTTGGAAACGCCGGCCCTCACCCCCCGGACAAGGAGTTATGCAATATGAAATCCCGCGCAGCAGTCGCCTTCAGGGCCGGGCAGCCACTCGAGATTACCGAAGTTGACGTGCAACCACCGCAGGATGGCGAGGTCATGGTGCGCATGGTCGCCACCGGTGTCTGCCATACCGACGCCTATACGCTCTCTGGCAGCGATCCTGAAGGCATCTTTCCGTCCATTCTTGGGCACGAAGGCGGCGGTATCATCGAAGCAGTGGGCGCGGGGGTCACCAGCGTCAAGGCCGGCGATCACGTGATCCCGCTGTACACGCCAGAATGCGGCAAATGCAGTTTCTGCCTGTCAGGGAAAACCAATCTTTGCCAGGCGATCCGCGCCACCCAGGGCAAGGGTCTGATGCCCGACGGCACCTCGCGGTTTTCGCGCAGGGGGGAAACGCTGTATCACTACATGGGTACTTCGACGTTTTCGGAATACAGCGTCATGCCGGAAATATCGGTCGCAAAAATCAATCCTGCGGCGCCGCTGGACAAGGTTTGCCTGCTCGGCTGCGGCATCACGACCGGCATCGGCGCGGTCCTGAACACAGCCAAGGTCGAAGCGGGCGCCAGCGTAGCGGTTTTCGGTCTCGGCGGAATCGGATTGAGCGTCGTACAGGGCGCCGTCATGGCGGGCGCTGGCCGAATACTTGCCATCGATCTGAATCCTGACAAGTTCGAAATGGCAAAAATGCTCGGCGCCACGGACTTCATCAATCCAGCCGATTATGACCAGCCCATCCAGGATGTCATCGTCGAACTGACCGGTGGCGGGGTTGATTACTCCTTTGAATGTATTGGCAATACCAAGGTCATGCGTGCAGCGCTCGAATGTTGCCATAAAGGCTGGGGCGAATCCGTCATCATCGGCGTGGCCGGTGCCGGCCAGGAGATCAGCACCCGGCCGTTTCAGCTGGTCACGGGCCGGGTCTGGCGTGGCACGGCCTTTGGCGGCGTGCGCGGGCGCAGCGAATTACCGGGCTACGTGGACAACTACATGAACGGCAAGATCAACATCGATGACATGGTCACGCATACCATGGGTCTTGAAGACATCAACAGGGCATTTGACCTGATGCACGAAGGCAAGAGCATTCGTTCAGTCGTCATCTATTAAGGGCCCGCACCCGTATGTCTGCACTCAGGGAAATTTCGCGTTCGAGGCTCCACGGCGGCTGGCAAATCCGTTTCCAGCACCATTCAGCGTCACTGAACTGCGACATGATTTTTAGCGTGTTCCTGCCACCGCAAGCCGAAACGGCAAGGGTGCCGGTTTTATACTGGCTTTCGGGTCTTACCTGCACGGACGAAAACTTCGCCCAGAAAGCCGGCGCGCAGCGACTGGCGTCAGAACTGGGGCTGGCCATCGTCTGCCCGGACACCAGTCCGCGCGGCACCAGCCTGCCGGGCGAACACGATGACTGGGATTTTGGTTCCGGCGCCGGATTTTACATCAACAGCACGCAGGCGCCCTGGTCGGATCACTACCAGATGTTCGACTACGTCGACAGGGAGTTGCCGGCGCTGGTGCAAGCGGAACTGCCGGTTACTGACAAACGCAGTGTCAGCGGTCACTCGATGGGCGGTCACGGCGCACTGATGTGCGCGTTGAAAGACCCGCATTCCTGGCAGTCGGTTTCCGCCTTTGCGCCGATCTGCCACCCGTCTGAATCACCCTGGGGTGTCAAGGCTTTCAGCCGTTATCTCGGCGAAGACCGCAACGCCTGGCGTGACTGGGATGCCACGCAACTGGTATGCAGCGTCGGGAAACAACTGCACATACTGATCGACCAGGGCAGCGATGACGTTTTCCTGGGGGAAGAACTGAAACCGGGCAACCTGGAACAAGCCTGCATCTGCACCCACCATCCCCTGCAAGTGCGTATGCAGAAGGGTTACGACCACAGCTATTACTTTATCGCCAGCTTCATCGACGACCATCTGCGATACCACGCAAAGGCACTGGGGTTGCCTGGCTGATGATTCGCTGACCGGGAGCTCAGGCGCCAGGCCGCGGCACGTGTACTTCTTTCTGCTGAAGAGTTCGACAGGCCGGGTGCTCTTCATTGCCCATTTATCCGCCGAAGACAGGATTCCGCCAGGGGCGATTTTCATGGATGAAAATCGAGTGCTGACGGTACATGGATGTACCGCCAGCGCGGTCCCGATCAGGCGGGATCGTGGCTGAGGGGAGCCCGCAGGGCCGGATAAGACTGGGCAATGAAGAGCACCCGGCCTGTCGAGCGCACGGCGTGAAACGACACCACCATAATTGTCTAGCTAAAATTAACCGGGGCACTTACAGGTGAAAATCCAGGGTATTGTCACACTCACTGATCCTGATTCAGCCAGGTCCTGATTTGCAGACCGATTTTGGTTGAATAACCCACCGACCGGCTGACGATTTTGCCGTCACCGTCGATCACGAAATAGGTTGGAAAACCGCGGATTTGCCAGTCTGCTGAGGTTTGCGGACTACCCAGCAATACCGGCAGGTGAACCCCTGTCTCCCTGATAAAGTCACGTACCTCATCGAGGCTGGCGTATTCGAGCGCAACCACCCGGGCCCAGGCCAATTGACCGCTGCTCACCAGTTTGTCGAGATTGTCGATGCTGTGACGGCAATAAAAGCACCAGGGGGCAAAAAAATACACGACACCGACCTGGCCCGGAACCATCACGCTGTCAGCGCGCATATCATCCAGCCAGGCACGCTCCAGGGAAGGTGTGTGCGTGTCATCCGGCAGATTACGGGTCTGCCACATGCTGATCAGGACGAAAACGGCGATGATCAGTACCACATCAACCGCTAACGAGGCCCAGAAATTTGCACGCAAGCCCCTCCACGCGGATATGAGTTTGCCGGTCATGGCTGCTCATCCCCCCACAGCAAGCGGTCAACGGCGCCGCGGTAACCGAACCTGTCGAGGTTGATCCTGCCTTGCAAAAATATGACACCCTCGTTTTCAAGCAGGTCCTTTTGTCGCGTCCAGCCACCGGAGTCTTCCGGAAAAGAGATCTTCCCCTGCGAGTTGATCACCCTGTGCCATGGCAGTTGCATACCACGCGGGGCGTGCCGCAGGGCCTGGCCGACACGCCGTGCCGCACCCGCGTTGCCGGACAAACGCGCTACCTCGCCATAGGTCAAAACGTGGCCCCTCGGTATCTCGGACACCACCTTCCAGACGTTTTTATACCAGTCCGCTTCGGCAATTTTTTCAATTTCCTCTTCTGGGTTCATGCTGGATTACCAATCTGAAATTGTCCGGTTTGAAATTGTCTGTTGCCCATTAAACCACAAGGATGACATTTAACCGTGCGACAAGGTAGCATGTCGATCACTGCACGAAAACAAGAAGACCGCGCGATGACACAAAAACCTGAGATTAAATTCAAACGCGAACCGGAACGCGGCAGCCATGATTTCAAACTGGCGTGTGAAGTGCTCGATGCCGGCAAGGTCTGCCATGTCGGATTTGTCCAGGCTGGGCAACCCTACGTGGTGCCCATGGCATACGCGCGCATGGGCAGGCAGTTACTGCTGCACGGTTCGGTCGCAAGCCGCCTGATCAACAATCTCGCAGCCGGTCTGCGTTGCTGCGTGACCGTCACGCACTTCGATGGCCTGGTTTACGCACGCTCGACCTTTAACTCATCCATGAATTACCGCTCGGTCATGGTGTTTGGGATTGCCCAACCAATAAACGATCCCCTCGAGAAACGGCGTTGCGTCCAGGCCCTGGTCGAGCATCTGATGCCCGGACGCGGGGCTGACATCCGGGAATCCACCGACAAGGAACTCAACGCCACCGGCCTGCTGAGCCTGCCGATCGATACGTTCAGCGTGAAACGCCGGACGGGACCCCCTGCAGATGCAAAATCAGACCTCAACGCGCCGGTCTGGGCCGGGGTCGTACCGCTCCAACTGAACAGGGGTGAGCCCGTGGACGCGCCGGATATCCTGCCTGGCGTCACCCGGCCGGGTTATTTACGCGAAGATTAGCCAGGCTGCGAAAGACGCGGACTCAAAATAAGCGATCC
>JBFZEL010000175.1:0-2551 GCA_041306925.1 Lysobacterales bacterium | reverse complement strand
ACGGGCGGGATATGGCACAACCTGTTGTTGCAGCTTGAGCGCCCGCCTGTGACTTATTTAAGGAAGCTCTGATTAATGCCATCCTGGCATTATCAGAGCGCGGCAGTCGAAAAATGTCATTTTCGACTGCCCTACAAATCAACGGCTTGGCGCCGCTGATTTGGCGACACATCCGTGTGTCGCTGGAACCTCTGAATTAATCAGAGGTTCCTTAGGGACAATCCGGTGCCGCAGGCCAGCGCCAAGCCGTTGATTTGTAAGGCAGTCGAAAATGACACTTTTCGGCTGCCGCGCTCTGATAATGCCAGGATGGCATTAATCAGAGCTTCCTTAAATAAGTCACAGGCGGGCGCTCAAGCTGCAACAACAGGTTGTGCCATATCCCGCCCGTGGTGACCAGCAAATTCATTGACTGAGCTGACAGGCTAGATCCTTGAAGCGGGTTAGCCGCCGGAATCCTTCTCCAACTGCTCTTCGATCTGCTTCTGGCGTTCCTGGGTGTCTTCAAGGTAGACCTTTTCGAAACCTTCCGCCTTGTGCAGGGCCTTGACCGGGCCGCCGATAATGCCCTCTTCGATAGGTGGGGGCTTGACCTCTTCGATACCGCGGATGTACCACAGCACTGCAATTACGATGATCAGAAACAACAACCAGCGCATCTCGATCCTCCTGTCACCTGGTTGGTGATTGCATACCCTTACTATAGCAGCCGGCTGCTGTCCTGTTCATTCTCCGGCGTATTTTCATCGTCGCCTTCACCCGCAAGCGGCTCGATGAACTTGATCCGCTGACCGCCGATAAATACTTTCTTGAACTCGGCGCGGCTGACCGATACGTAGCGCTCGTTGCCGCCGATCTCGATCTGTGCGCCTTCCTTCAGTGCATAACCCTCGTCATCGACCCGCACCACCATGTTGGCCTTGCGGCCGGTGTGGCAGATGGTCTTGATCTCGTTAAGCTGGTCGGCCCAGGCCAGCAGGTACTTGCTGCCTTCGAACAGCTCACCCTGGAAATCGGTGCGCAAACCAAAACACAACACCGGGATGTTCAGGCGGTCGACGATTTCGCTTAACTGGTAGACCTGGTCACGACTTAAAAACTGTGCCTCATCGACCAGCACACAGTGGATATTGCGTTTTTCCAGTTGTGCCCGGGTTGCTTCAAACAGGTCATCCTGCGCAGTGAATATCGTCGCCCTGGCCTGCAGGCCGATACGTGACTTGATCCAGCCCTCGCCGAAGCGGTCGTCCAGTTTTGGGGTAAACAACAACGGCGTCATGCCGCGCTCGCGGTAATTGTGCGCCGATTGCAGCAATACCGTGGTCTTGCCGGCGTTCATCGAAGAATAATTGAAATAGAGCTTTGCCATCAGAAATCCACAATCATTTTAACCCGCAATGAAGTCCTTAACCATTGCGAGTATCTGATCACGCTGCGTCAGCGCCAGCAGCACCAGGCAGTCACCCGCCCGGGCGGTATTCAATGCATACCTGGCACCTTCGACCGGATTGGCGAACATCTTGACCAAATCCCGTGCAAGACCCTTGTCCAAAGCCTGCTGCCTGATCAATTCCGCCACCGCGCCGCTCGCGCGGCCACGTTCATAACCGGGCAGGTCGCAAACCAGCAGCTCCGCGGGATCCAGTTCGATGGCGGCGCTTACAAACGCGGCAATCTCCCTGTCGCTGCGGTCACCGGCCTGACCCATCAGCACGAAATTACGCTTTGCTTCGAAAGCGCGGACCGCGTCGGCGATGGCCTTGAGGCCATGCTCATTATGCGCGAAATCGATAAAAATACGGATACCGTTGGTTTCAAACAGATTGCCGCGCCCCGGGTTGGCGCCGGCGTCGCCGCTGAAAGCCTTCAGCCCCGTGGCCAGGGCCTCATCGGGCACCCCAAGTATTGAACACAAGAGCATGGCGCCCAGTGCGTTGTGGATATTGTATTTGGCCCGGCCTCCAAAGGTGATGGGGACCTCTTCGGCCCGCACGACCCTGGCGGCCTCGCCGCCACGGGAAATGACCAGCCAGCCATCCGCCAGGTAAGCAGCCATGCCTTTTGCCCCGAGGTGCTTTTTCAATACCCCGCAACCGGCGTCCAGGCCAAACCAGGCCATGTCCTGCGTAAGCGTTGCGGCCATGCTGACGCTTTGCGGGTCATCGGCGTTCAGTATGAGCGGCGCGCCGGCACTCAATGCGCGCCGCAGGATAAACTTGGCTTCGGCCATTTCCGCGATGCTGTTGATGCCGTATTCACCCATGTGGTCGACGGCTATATTCGTGATCAGTGCGGCATTGGCGTGCTGCACGCCGATACCGCGGCGCAATAGCCCGCCACGGGCCACCTCCAGCACCGCGGCCTCGACGCGCGGATGTCTCAGCAGCCTGCGCGCACCACCCGGGCCGGAATAATCGCCCCGGTCGAGCATCTCACTACCGACACGTATGTAATCGGTCGTGGTGACACCGGTGCAAAAACCGGCGGCAGCCAGAATTTCCGCCGCGAGCCTGACAGTGGTGGATTTGCCGTTGGTGCCGGTGACCAGAGC
>JBFZEL010000174.1:0-3686 GCA_041306925.1 Lysobacterales bacterium | reverse complement strand
TCAGCGCGCACTCGGCCGGGATAGAGGCCCACGGCAAGAATCCCCGTGCCATCGCCATCATGCGGGAAGCGGGTATCGACATCTCGGGCCAGGAATCGTCCATCGTTACGGACGACATGATCGACGCTGCCGGCGTCGTGGTAACGGTTTGCGGTCACGCCGACGAGCTGTGCCCGGTGCTGCCGCCCGGCGTAAGGAAACTGCACTGGCCGCTCTCCGATCCGGCAAAGGCCACCGGCAGCGAGGAGGCGATCATGGCGGAGTTCCGCGCGACCCGCAACGACATCGAAAAGCGGGTTCGTGGGTTGCTTGACGATCTCAGGGAGAATTCACCGCGATGAGTGTGCAATGCGAAACCACCGGCCGCCGCGCCGCGGGCGCCGGGATGCCGTTTTTCGAACGCTACCTCAGTCTTTGGGTCGCGCTTTGTATCGTCGTGGGTATCGCCCTGGGGATGTTGTTTCCTGCTCAGTTCGACGCTCTCGGCGAGATGGAAATCGCCAGGGTCAACCTGCCCGTGGCGATCCTGATCTGGCTGATGATCCTGCCGATGCTGCTGAAGATCGACTTCCATTCCCTGAAGGAAGTCAGGCAGCACTGGAAAGGGGTCGGCGTAACCCTGTTCATCAACTGGGGCGTGAAGCCGTTTTCGATGGCCCTGCTGGCCTGGGTCTTCATTCGCAACCTGTTTGCCGGCTGGCTGCCTGCCGAGCAACTGGACAGCTACATCGCTGGCCTGATCCTGCTGGCGGCCGCGCCGTGCACGGCGATGGTGTTCGTCTGGAGCAACCTGAGCAACGGGCACCCGGGGTTCACGTTGTCGCAGGTGGCGCTGAACGACCTTATCATGGTGTTCGCCTTCGCACCCATCGTGGCGCTGCTGCTGGGTATATCGTCGATCCACGTGCCGTGGGAAACGCTGTTCCTGTCGGTGGTGCTTTACATCGTTTTACCGGTGATCGTTGCCGGTCTGTGGCGGCGCTGGCTGATGCGGGACGACGATGGGCCGGCACGATTGCAGCGTGTGCTGGGACGCATGCATCCGGTATCGCTCTCGGCGCTGCTTTTGACCCTGGTGCTGCTGTTCGGATTCCAGGGCGGTCAGATCATCGCAAAACCAGTGATCATCCTGCTGCTGGCGATACCGATCCTCATCCAGGTGTATTTCAACTCGGGGCTGGCCTACTGGCTGAACCGGGTACTGGGCGAGCAGCATTGCGTGGCGGCGCCGTCGGCGCTGATCGGGGCCAGCAACTTCTTCGAGTTGGCGGTCGCCGCAGCCATCAGCCTGTTCGGCCTGCAATCCGGTGCCGCGCTGGCCACCGTGGTCGGCGTGCTGGTGGAGGTTCCGGTCATGCTGTCGGTGGTCTGGATCGTCAACCGCAGCAAGGGTTGGTACGAAGCGAAGGTATAGACCGGTGTTCGTGCAACTCAAATCCCTGTACGTGGAGAACCGTCAACAGGGGCGCCTGATCTTACTCGTCATCAGCGTCTTTTTGCTGGTGTACTTCATGCCGGCAGGGTCCGAACGCTTCGACAACGCGGTACTGGAAGCCTTTCGCCTGACGCACTGGTACGCGCAGGAGCACGTCATCCTGTGCTTGCTGCCCGCGTTTATCATTGCCGGCGCCATGGCGGTTTACCTCTCCCAGGGCGCCGTCATGCGCTACCTTGGACCGCAGGCTTCCAAGCCGGTCGCCCTGGGCGTCGCATCCGTTTCCGGCGCCTTGCTGGCGGTCTGTTCATGCACCGTGTTGCCATTGTTCGGCGGTATTTACCGCCGCGGGGCGGGGTTGGGCGCCGCCATCGCTTTTCTGTATTCCGGTCCGGCCATCAACATCATGGCCGTTGTCGTCACAGCCAAGGTCCTGGGTATTGAACTCGGCGTCGCAAGGGCTGTTGGCGCGGTGGTCTTTGCGGTCCTCATCGGGGCCATCATGCACCTGCTTTACCGCAAGGAAGAGGCTGCGCGCGTGACCAGCGCTTCCCCCGGATTTGAGGCGGAAGAGAACGACATGCCGCTGGCTGTGGTGATTGCATTTTTTGCCACCATGATCGGCATCCTGGTATTTGCCAACTGGGCGCCCGCCGACAATGGCGCATGGATGACCGTGTACGCATGGAAATGGCACATTACCTCGGCACTGGCGCTGTTACTGGGGATGTTGCTGGTGGTTCGGTGGGGCTGGTCCGTCCGGCGGATGGCAGCGCTGGTGGCCATTGTCGTGGCGTCTGCCTGGCTGGCGCCGGGCACCCCCGAGTGGCCATTCGCCGTAGCCGCCGCCGGACTGATGGTGCTTGCCGCGCTGCCTGGACGCGACACCGAATGGGCGGTCCAGACCTGGGGCTTCACGCGGCAGATCGCACCGCTGCTTTTGGCGGGTGTTTTCGTCGCGGGTCTGTTGCTGGGAAGACCGGGTCACGAAGGTCTGATTCCATCGGCATGGGTCAGCACCGTGGTCGGTGGCAATTCGTTTTTGTCGACGTTGCTGGCTGCCGTTCTCGGTGCGTTGATGTACTTCTCCACCCTCACGGAAGTTCCCATCGTCCAGGGTTTGATCGGAGCCGGAATGGGCAAGGGGCCGGCGCTCGCGCTGCTGCTGGCGGGACCTGCGTTATCCCTGCCCAGCATACTGGTGATCCGCTCGATTCTGGGAAACCAGAAAACCCTCGTTTACTGCGCGCTCGTGGTGTTGATGGCCACCCTGTCCGGGATGATTTACGGAAATCTCTATTGACTGCAAAAGGAAAAGGACATGCAACTGAAAATTTACGGAAGCGGCTGCGCGAAGTGCGCGCTGCTGATGCAGCACGCCGAGACGGCGGCGCGTGAACTGGGGATTGACTACGATCTCGTAAAAGTCACGGACATGAACGCCATCATCGACGCCGGCATCATGCGCACCCCCGCACTGGCCGTCGACGACAGGATCGTGGTCGAGGGCAGGGTTCCGAGCGCGAGTGAATTGAAAAAGGTACTGGGCTGACTGCGGGCGAGGCGCGGCAAACCCGATGCCGCTATTTTTCCGCCTGGTCAACAAAAATCAGCTCGTCGGTATTGAACCCGTATGATTCAGCCTGCGAAATCAGCTTGTCGACAATGGATTTTTCCAGTACCGGGGTCCGCGACAGAATCCACAGGTAACCCGTATCCGGTCCGGCAACCAATGACCACTGGTAGTCCTGCTGATCGAGGGCGATGACATTATAGGCGCCGTAGAACGGTCCAAAAAAAGACACCTTCAGTTTCCCGACCGTTGTGTCATCGACAAAATAGGCTTTGCCCTCTGCCTCTTTCCAGCGACCGGCAGCGGTCTTGTAACCGCGGTTGATTACACGCACGCCGCCATCATCACGCATGCTGTACCGCGCCGTCACGTTGGCTAATCCTCGCTCGAACGAGTGGTCCAGGCGGGCGATTTCGTACCAGGTCCCCAGGTACCTGTCGATTTCGAAGTCCTGTACGGGTTTCACACCTTCAGGAATGCCCAGGCAGGCACCCAGGCCAAAAACCAGCGTTGCCAGTAAACCTGCCCGCCGTAAATGATGCATGGTTTGTCTTGCCCCGCTAACCCTGAAAACGCCTATTGTGATTAACATACCTCGCCCCTGTTCAATGCTGTTCGTGTCGGTCTGGCGCTTAATGTCGAACCCCGCCGGCAGCAATGTCTTGTGTTGAATAATAA
>JBFZEL010000173.1:0-4203 GCA_041306925.1 Lysobacterales bacterium | reverse complement strand
GTATTCCTATGTGCTGCCGTAGGTTGTGAATTTAGGGAAGCTCTGATTAATGCCATCCTGGCATTATCAGAGCGCGGCATGCGACAAGTGTGATTTTCGACTGCCTTGCAAATCAACGGCTACGGCTTGACGCCGCTGATTTGGCGACACATCCTTGTGTCGCGGGAACCTCTGAAGTAATCAGAGGTTCCTTAGGTATTTGTCTGCCAAATCCCGGCGACATCGTTATCAAACCGGACATCGTGATGGTCGGCGCTGATCAACGGCGCAGCATATTTGGTAAAACGGATACATCCAATTTACAGAAATCGTGTTACACTCAACGTTTTACGGCTCTAAAAAAGCACCGTGAAGAAGAATAAATAGCAATTTGAGCTTTCTTGAGCGCGTAATTGTTGTTGAAAACGCCTGCCGCAAGGCCGGTTACAGACAGATAGTTAATTAATTCATTAAGGAATATAGGTTATGAGTACAGGTACAGTGAAATGGTTTGATGCCGGCAAAGGTTATGGCTTCATCACTCCGGAAGACGGCAGTAAGGATTTGTTTGTTCACCACTCGGAAATCCAAACCGATGGTTACGCAACATTGAACGACGGCCAAAAAGTGCAATACGTAGTCGGTCAGGGCCAGAAAGGCCCCTGCGCAACCAAGGTTGTTGCTGTCTGATCGCAGATCTCGGTTTAGTCGAAGCGGGCGCCAGTCAACCTGGCGCCCGTTTTTTTTTGCGGGTTTAAAACCTTACCCCCGCGTAATTATCCGGTGCTGATGGTGTGGTCATGTATGTCCATCCCTGGTTTTGCCCGTAAGCACTTATGAATATTTCGCCGCCGGCCACATAGAATTCGAAGTTTCCCACGTCAGCCGGATCGATGTTCAAAAGCCTGAGGGTTGATGCGGTGTTGACCATGTCATCGCCCGGATTGACATCAATGGGCAGGTAGTGAAAGTTTTCAAAAGCATCCTGCCAGGACCTGCACAGGTTATCCTGGTAGCGGTCCTGCCGGCTGCGGGTCATCCAGACCAGGTGCAGGCTGGCGGTAATTTCCAGGGCCATGGCGTGTTCGATCAGGCTTCTGACAGGCGCGAAACCCGTATGCCAGGCGATGAAGACCAACGCTTTGCCTGAACCCTCGTTCAGCACAAAATCCCCCTCCGGACCGGCGATATCGACCTGGTCACCGCGCCTGAGTCGCTTGAAAACATGCTCGGAAAACTCATCGTCCGGCAGCCACGGCAAGTGAAAATGCAGATTCATATCGTCGCAGGGACAACTGCTGATCGGGTAGCTGGCCGGCCGCACGTTCGCGCAAGCGAGTTGCACCTGCTGGCCGGCGAGAAACCGCAGACGCTGGGTACGTGGCGTTTTCAGGTGGAGCAGGGCGACATCGTCGTTGACGAACTCGATGTTCCTGACCTTTGCACTGATCTGTTGCCGGGGTATTTCACCGCTGTCACGGGCTTCGCTCGCCTCGAGCACGACATCGGTGACCGCTGTATTGCAGCACATCAGGATATGGCCACTGTTTTTTAACCCGGTGCCGATCACGTAATCGTGGTGCCGGACCTTGTGCACTTCACCGGCAACAATTCTCGCCATGCACTCGCCGCAGTTGCCATTGCTACAACCATAGCCGAGTGCCAGGCCGGCGTGCAGACCGGCTTCGAGAAGGGTCGAGCTGCCTTCGCATGGGAAGACACGGCCACCGGGTAGTATTTTTATGAGGTTCGGCATTGGCCTGGGTCACCACCCACTGAAGCGCATGCTAAATTACGTACCCAGTGGTCGCCAGCAATGGTTATGGGCGCCGGTTTTTGGGTTTGCTTTTTGGTTTTCCATCTCTTTTCTTATGCACCGCTCCCTTTGGCAGGGAGAGTTTGTGTTTACCCTTGGGCGCGGGGCGTCCTGCCGGTTCAGAATGTCCATCATCGTCCCCAAGGCGCGTAATACCCAGCCTTTGGCCAGCCACCCAGATTTTCCTGAGGGCGTTGAGGGTTTCGTCCGGCATGCCGGCGGGCAGGTCGATCAGCGTATATTCGTCGTGTATATTGATCCGGCCGATGCTTTTGCCGCTGATATCCGCTTCGTTGGCGATCGCGCCAACGATGTTACCGGGCATGACGCCGTGGTCATGGCCCACGGCGAGACGGTAGCGCTCCATTCCCTCGGCAGGTGGCCCCTCGTTGCTTCTCTCAGGATGGGCTGGGTCTTTTCTACCCTCCTGGGAAGGTCTTCGCCTGGACGGTGCGTCGCCCTTGCGCCGGTCAGCATAAGCCCCCTCTTTCTTGAAACCTTCACCAGCTTGCCGGTTATCGCGCCGCGGCTTTTCTGCATGGTCCCAACCCCGGTTGGCGACTTGGTGCGGAACGCTCTGTAACAGAAAAGGGGAATCACCCTGGAGCAACTGCGCCAGTGCGGCTGCAATTTGCAGCGGCGGTACATCCTGTTCCTGCTGGAATTGTTCGATCATCCTGGAAAACAGGCTCAGATCAACGCTTTCGAGCGTTTCGGTAATGCGCTGTTTGAATTTATCGATGCGCCTGTTATTGATGAGATCGGTCGAGGGCAGATCCATGATCTCGATCTTTTTCCGGGTGGCGTTTTCAATGGCGTACAGCATGCGTTTCTCGCGTGGGGCGACAAATAATATGGCATCCCCTTCACGACCGGCCCGACCGGTGCGGCCAATACGATGCACGTAGGCTTCGGTATCGGCCGGAATATCGTAATTCACTACATGGCTGATACGATTTACATCGAGACCGCGCGCCGCCACATCGGTGGCAACAACAATGTCCAGCTTGCCGTTTTTCAAGCGTTCGATGGTGCGTTCCCGCTGGTTTTGCTGTATGTCGCCATTGAGTGGCGCCGATGCATAACCACGGGCTTCGAGCTTTTCCGACAAGTCAACCGTGGCGAGCTTGGTGCGTACAAAAATCAGCATGGCATCGAAGGGTTCGGCTTCGAGAATGCGGGTCAGCGCATCCAGCTTGTTGAAGCCCTGCACCGGCCAGAATCGTTGGCGAATGGTTTCAGCCGTGGTGGTCTTGACCTTGACGGTCACCTCGACCGGATTGTGCAAATGACGGGTGGCAATGCGGCGGATCTGTTGTGGCATGGTGGCCGAGAACAGGGCGATTTGCCGGTTTTGCGGTGTTTGCTCAAGTATCCACTCCACGTCATCGATAAAACCCATACGCAGCATTTCATCGCCTTCATCGAGTACCAGTGTGACAAGTTTGTCGAGTACCAGGGTGCCGCGGCGGATGTGATCCATGACCCGCCCGGGCGTTCCTACCACCACGTGTACACCACGCTGCAGGGCGCGTATCTGCACGCTGTAGTCCTGGCCGCCATAGATTGGCAAGACATGAAAACCGTGCAAATGGTGCGCGTATTTTTGAAAGGCCTCGGCAACCTGGATAGCCAGTTCACGGGTGGGTGTAAGCACCAGCACCTGCGGGTCTCTCTGTTGCAGGTCGAGACGGGACAATATCGGCAGGGCGAAAGCCGCGGTTTTGCCGGTGCCTGTTTGTGCCTGGCCAACGACATCCCGGCCCTCCAGCATGATTGGGATGGTCTGTGCCTGGATGGCCGAGGGGGTTTCGTAACCCACTTCGTCGAGGACTTTCAGCAGGGATTTTGGCAATCCCAACTGATCAAAGGAACTTAAGGTTTCGACATTCATGAGCGTGTCCACAGGCAAGGGTCGTGTTTTGGAGCGTGTGTGTGCCTAATCTCTGGCTTGCACTTAACGTATTGACAGTTTAGCTGATTATGGCCTGCAGAAACGGCGGAAATACCGATCACACGATCTGCGGGTGAAACTGGTATTCGCCCGGGGTTAAACGAATCGGCGGAATCGGGGTTCCGCCGATTGCAAGTGACCTGCGCCTAAGCGTCCGGTTGTGTGGTCGAAGTGCGGGCCTCGTCAAGCGTGGAACGCAGGGCCTTGGCCCAGGCGGTCATCATGCGCCTCGCATCCGAGCTGTTGCTGACGCTGGTGCGCCATTGCAGGTAGCCGTCATCGTAGTCGCGTTTGCGATCCGTGGCCTTGGCTATTTTATCTTCGGTCACGGAATCATAAAGTTCGAGGTTGAGTGTCATCTCGCCAGCGGATTCGGAATAACTCCTGGTAATGGTCGAGCTTTGAATATCCGGCGCGTTAACATAGAGGTCGACAATGGCCGGTTTGACCAGCA
>JBFZEL010000172.1:0-7645 GCA_041306925.1 Lysobacterales bacterium | reverse complement strand
TATGACCCGAATTCCCTGCCTGGCGCCCGGACAGTTCAGCGAGTCCTCTGGCTGATTTGCGCCCTGCTGCTGGTTTCTCCCGCAGACTGGGCTGCCGGCGGCGAAATATCAAAATCGCACCGAAAAGAAATTTTCAGCTAGACTAAATGAGACAAAAGGGGGACATTAATTGACTGTACTGGTCCAAATTACCGACACGCACGGTGTTGAAAGGGGCAAGTTGCTGTATGGCATAGCCGACACCGCGAGGCACCTGGCCGAGGCGGTGTCGCAGATCAATTCGATGCGGCCGCAGCCCGACCTGGTGCTGATCACGGGCGACCTGGTGGAGCACCCGGGAATCCCCACGTACAGCCACTTTCGGGACCTGATCGCACCGCTGGAGGCCCCGGTATACCTGATGCCCGGCAATCACGACGATCCCGCCATCATGAGCGAATTCTTCGGCGCCACCAACCTGTTTCCGGGCGTGCCGCCGCATTACCAGTATGCCATCGAGGGCCCGGATTTCCGCACCCTGATGCTGAACAGTCATTTCGACCAGAGCGAGCTGCCGTTTTTCGGCCCGCATCGCCTGCAGTGGCTGCAGTATGAACTGGAGAGCTCGGACCAGCCGACCCTGGTGGCCATCCACCACCCGCCGATGAAGACCGGCGTAGGGTTCATCGACATGGCCGGCCCGCAGTGGTTCCAGGACATCGGCGAGCTGCTGAAGGACCATCCGCAGGTGTTCAAGGTGATTTGCGGTCACGGCCACTTCGACCTCAGCGGAATGCTGGGCGCAGTGCCGGTGCAGATGTCCGGCGCCATTGCCCACCAGTTGATCGCCGGCAGGGTGATCGACATCGCGCCGTCATTTGACCCGCTGCCGGCGCCGCCGATGCTGCACCACTGGATCGACGGCGCCCTGGTGAGCGGCTACTACCCCTGGCCGAACGGCGTGGATGCTGAAAGGATCGACAAATCGGCCAAATTGAGCTGGGAAGACCTGAAGGATCGCATGCGGGGTTCGATGGTCATCAAAAAGCCCCGGTGACCGGCGTTCGGATGTGTTCCTCGGCATCGTTGCGGAAACAGGGTCGCGATGTCGTTTAAGTCCTTTTTTTTAACGGACATCAAGGTCGGCGCCAAGACCAAGCGCTACCTGGTGCGCGCGGGCTTGGGCCTGATCACGACGCTGGGCGTGCTCGGCCACGTTGCCGGGTATTACAAAGTCCCTTACATCGACCAGGTCGAAAACCTGCTGTATGACACCCGGGTTCAGTTGTCCGCCAAGGGCGGTATCGACGACCGTATCGTGATCGTGGCCATCGACGAGGCCAGCCTGAAACGCCACGGGCACTGGCCGTTTACGCGCGAGAAATTCGCCGACATGATGAACAACCTGTGGAGTTACGGCGCCTCCGTGGTGGTGTTTGACGTGCTGTTCGCCGAGCGGGATGAAAGCTCGGATGTGCGTTTGCTGCGGAGCCTGGCGGAACAGGAAGGTGACCAGGCATTCCGTGAAAAACTCGACCGCTTCGAACCGCTGCTGGACCGCGACCGGCTGTTTGCCGATTCCATGAAGGGCGGGGCGACCATCCTGGGTTATTACTTCGACTCCAACAAGGACACGGCTTTCCAGACCGGGCAGCTGCCCATCCCGGCTTTCGAACTGGACGAGTCGATGATGCACAGCATTTTCCTTGCGCGCGGTGAGGGCTACTCCTCGAACCTGCCGGTGCTGATGGAAGCGGCCTTCACGGCCGGGTTCATCAACAACCCGCTGATCGACGCGGATGGCGTCGTGCGCCGCACGCCGCTATTGCACGAGTATCAACTGGGGGTTTACGAGTCCCTGTCGCTCGCCGCCGCCTCGACGTTCCTGAACGACATCACCCTGCCGTTGTTCGTCGACGCCTCGACCTGGATCGGTGAGTACCCGCCGCTCGAGGCCCTGGAACTGGCCGGCCACCGCATACCGATCGATCCCCAGGGCGGGGTGCTGGTGCCGTTCCGTGGACCGGCCGGCAGTTTCCCCTATGTCTCGGTCGGCGACGTCATCAGCGGCACTGTCGAAGACCCGTCGATATTCGGTGGGAAAATCGCGTTGATAGGCGGCACCGCGCCGGGTATGGAAGACTTGCGAACCACCCCGTTCGGCTCGATTTACCCCGGAGTCGAAGTGCATGCCAACGTGATTGCCGGCATCCTCGACAACAGCTTTCGCTGGGAGCCGGCCTATACCGTGGCCGCAGAGATGATTACCGTGATCACCTTCGGTCTGCTATCCAGCCTGTTGCTGCCCTTTTTATCGCCCGTCATGTCGACCCTGGTGACCGCGCTGCTGGGCTTTTTGGCGCTGGCTTTCAATTTCTACATGTGGCAAGTGGAAATGCACGTACTGCCGCTGGCCATGACGTTGTACATCCTGGTAGCGATTTACATCATCAACATGCTGTTCGGTTACTTTTTTGAAACCCGCACCCGCTCGCACATGGACAGCCTGTTCGGCCAGTACGTGCCACCGGACCTGGTCAAGGAAATGAGCCGCGACCCGGAGCATTACTCGCTGGCTTCGCAAAAGCGCGAACTCAGCGTGCTATTCACCGACATCCGCGGATTCACGACCATTTCCGAGGGCCTCGACGCGGCAGAGTTGTCCGACCTGATGGACGAGTACCTCACCCCGATGACGGGGATCGTGCACGACTCCCACGGTACCATCGACAAGTACATTGGCGATGCCGTCATGGCCTTCTGGGGCGCGCCGGTGTTCCATCCGGAGCACGCCGAGCAGGCGGTCGGGGCTGGGCTGGCCATGCTCAAGGCGCTGGAAAAGCTGAACGTGGATTTCCAGAAAAAGAACTGGCCGGAGGTCAAGATCGGCGTGGGCATCAACTCCGGCATGATGAGTGTCGGCAACATGGGATCCAAGTTCCGCATGGCCTACACCGTGCTGGGCGATGTGGTGAACCTCGCTTCGCGCCTGGAAGGCATCACCAAGATGTACGGCGTTTCCTTCATAGTTGGCGAGGCAACCGCGCACGCTGCCAGGCGCTACGCCTACCGCGAGATCGACAGGGTGCGCGTGAAAGGCAAGGAGCGCGGCGTCACCATCTTGGAACCGCTGGGGCTGGAAGAGGAACTGCCACGGGAAGTGCTCGAGCGGGCAGGCCGGTTCCAACACTTCCTCGACCTGTACCGCAACCAGGATTGGGACGAGGCCGAGGCCATCCTGCATGAGCTGCTGGTGGCTGAACCGGATTGCTTTCTCTACAACCTTTACCTGGAACGGATCGCGCATTTCCGCGAAAACCCACCCGGCGAGGACTGGGACGGCGTGTTTACCTTCATGACCAAGTAATCGTCATGGGAGCGTTCGAAATGTGGGCGGTTGCGCCGAAATTGACGATGTAGCGTTCACAAAAAAACGTGCGATGATTAATAAAGACTGAAAGTGTATCTGCCCTCAAGGACTGGCGGGCCAAACATTAAGTAATGTATTAAACGGTTTCAACTTGTTTTTTGACCTGAAGTTGAAAAAAGGAGACAGGTTGGGCGACCAACCTTTCGCAATCAGGGCTTTAAGTCCAGTGACAGGTGCACCGCAATCATGAAATTAACAAGCAGAATTTTCTCGAGTTTGGTCCTAATGACCGGAATGGCCGTTGCTGCCGCCAACGCAGCAGAGGAGAGTTCCGGCATGGTCGTTGCTTCCCGCGGGGAGGTCAGTGCGCTTGCCAACGGTGATTCCCGCGAATTGAAACAGGGTGATTTCGTTTACGTCAACGATGAAATCCTGACCGGCGACCGCAGTTTTGCGGTGCTGCAGTTCACCGATGGCGCCAAGGTCACGGTCCGCCCCGACTCCAAGCTGGTCATCGAATCCTACCTGTACGCAGGTAATGACGGTGATGAAGCCACCCTGAACCTGGTCTCCGGCGGCCTTCGCGTCATCACCGGCGCCATGGCCAAGACGAACCCGGAAAACTACAAGGTTCGCACCCCGGTGGCTCTGATGGGCGTGCGCGGAACCGAGTTCTCCATCATGTTGTGTGGTGACCAGATCTGCGAAGAAGACCAGGAGGAAGTGAACTGACCGCCAAGCAATCACGAATTAAAACGATGCCAATTAAAAAAGCCCGCATTGCGGTCCTTTTTTTTGATCGGGTGTCAGAGCTTACGAATTGCTGACGTCCGGATCCGGCGGCGGCGGAACTACCGGTGCGCCGGGTGGAACCACCGTTCCGCCTGGCGGAGTCGTCTCGCCGGAAATAGCGTTGCTGCCATATCCGATGGGAGTCCCCGCTCCGCAACGTGCGAGGACACTGTCCGGTTCTATGAAATTGAAGGCGAGCGGCATTCTTTTCATGCCCATCGATGCGGCAACCCTGAGCCGTTCGGGCTGGTCAATAACCATGGACGCGGATTCCGACATGATGGTCACGATAAACGGTTTACGCGTGAAGCCCTCGCCTTCAAGTTCGGCCCGGATCGCCTGTTGTTTTTCCGCGCTGATGTCTTCCAGCGGCGGTATGTCGAAAAACTTTTCGTACTCTTCGACGGTTGCCTGGAGATGATAATCTCCCAGCCACCATATCGGTACGTCGGCCAGTTTTATACCCCGTTCGAAGAAGGCTTTATGCACTTCTTCAAGGCTTACGTTGGGGCCGAAATAGCTGATAGGAACGACATTCGAATCGTTGAATACGAATGTCACCGGTATCTGGTCGGACCCCAGTTCTTTGCGGAGGATGTCGATCGCATGATTGTCCAAGACAACCCTGTTGATGCCGACATATAGGGAGACCAGGAGAGATCGCGGTCGTTTCGGGTCCATGAAAGGGCGTTCGGGATTAGGGGAATACCAGTAATCACCGGAGGCGTATTGCAGCAATTCTTTGTAGTCGAAAACCGCGTTGTATTCGCCGTCAATCCAGTTGGGAATGGGCGTCAGAACCTCGGGGACGTCAAAATAGCGGGTGATGACTTCATGGATCTTGTTCTTTTCTGTCAGTTCATCAACCGTGTAAGTATTGAACATGCGGCTTTGCGCCGCCTGGGTGGAGCAGGGCCAATCCAGGAACTCTGGAGGTTTACTGATGCACTTGACGCCGCTTTCATCGGCAAAACCCGCCTGCCCGGGGCCAAGCTCGATCGTCTTTCCGTCTTTTACTAGGAACGTGCGGCCCTCATCAGTGGTTGCATAAAGACCGGGCGGCGTCCCCTCAATTTCGACACAGTCATCCTGCGACCAGGCATTACCGGACAGAACCGATGCGATCAGCGCCGGTAATATGGCCTTGCTCAAAACTTTCACGGGCGTCCCTCTTGTTTGACGTACCTTTGCAGAAATAATAACACAAGCCTACCAGATACTAATGCCTGCCCATATAATGCCATTAAGGATACAATGCGCCTTATCACAGGCGTGCCTCTGCCGGAGATCTGGCGGTGTGCATAGTTTCTCGTTGATTCGAGCGTCTTAGGCCTTGATTATATAATGATAATTGAATGTATAATACCAGCCCGTTCTTAAGCGCGGCAGTCACGTGTGGGGTACTTCCGGATGATCAAAACATGCCGTACTAAACATCACGTATTCGCCGGTGTGCTAGTGGTAGTCCTGACGTCTCTGGCGACAAGCGCTTACGCGCAATCATACGACAACCCCGGACTGGGCCAGCAACCGGTTTCCGCCCACCCGCAGGACTACAAGCCGCTGGGCATCCGGGCCGGCACCTTCATGCTGCACCCCGGGGTGGAACTCGCTGCCGAATGGACGGATAACGTTTTCTACTCCTATGACAACGAGCAAAGCGATTTCATTTACCACCTTCGGCCGTACATAACGGCCCAGAGCACCTGGAGCCGGCATTCGCTCACCGTGCGGTTGGCCGCGGATTTTGCTTTCCACAACGACTATAGTTTCCGCGATTACCAGGATTACTTCCTGAATATCGCCGGGCGGATGGATGTCAAGACCCGCAGTTCATTTAACTACAACCTGGATTTTATGCGTCTGCACGAGGATCTCAACAACCGCGCGGCCCAGCAGGGCATCGATCCGACCTTTTACAACATGTTCGATGCCGGGCTGGGATTCGACCACCAATTCAACCGCCTGGGTGTTGCAGTGCGCTATGCTTACGTCAACCTGGATTTCGATGACAACATTGATTTCGACGGCGACATCATCGATAACCAGGAACGCAACCGGCACGACAATATTTTCGATGTCCGGTTGGGCTATCAGTTAAAGACCGAAATGCAGGTCTTCATCGGCGCCAACTGGAGACAGGTCAAGTACCAGGAGAAATTCGATAGCAACGGTCTGGAACGCAGTTCGGATGGGTACAGCCTGCGCGGAGGTGTGAGCATGGCTATCACCGAAGTGCTCAACGGCGACTTGTACGTCACTTATCACGACATGAGCTACGACGACCCGGGCCTGCCTAACGTCAATGGCTGGGCGCTTGGTGCGGGCCTGACCTGGCTGCCCACCCAGCTGACGACGGTCCGCGGCAGCATTACGAGTGACGTCCAGCAGACCACCAGCGAGTTCGCGTCCGGTTACCTCGGCACGCTGTACGCCTTGCGCGTGGACCACGAATTGCTGCGCGACCTGCAACTTTCCGCGAAGATGTCTTACCGGGATGGCGACTACACACTGGTGGACAATGCGCCAAGTGGCGCCCGCCAGTACGATCGTGTCTGGTCTGCCGGAATAGGGGCGAACTACTTCATCAATCGCAGCATGTACCTCAGCCTCTCATACGACTACAGCACGCTTACGTCCAATCTGCCCAACGACGATTACACGGTCAATACCGTCTGGCTGGTACTCGGGCTGGAGAAGTAGCACTGATTCGCTTACCCGTGATCTTTGCTTTAAACTAATCCGATATGTTCTGACTTTGGCGAAGCATGACGCAAGCTCCCTTGGCATTTATGGCATCCGACCGGAATCGGCGCTGCTGCAGACGACGCATCGGAGGTTGGCTGGCGGCGGTTCAGGCCACGCTGCTTTTATTACTTTCGGGGCTACTGCATGCACAGGAATCACCCGCGACTGACGCGGATGCCGTCTCCGGCTATCAGTTGGGTCCCCGCGACAGTATTTCAGTCACCGTTTTCAATCACCCCGATCTCAGTGGTGAATTCGTTCTGGATGGAGACGGCAGATTCTCCATGCCTTTGATCGGCGTTGTGGACGCCGCCGGGAAAACCCCCGTAGAGTTGGAAGAAGTCCTGCTTAACCGGTTCAGCCCCGACTACCTCGTTAACCCGAGGATTTCCATCGAAGTGAGCAATTACCGGCCCTACTACCTGATCGGCGAAGTCCAGAACACGGGGAGTTTTCCTTACGTCGCGGGGATCACCTATCTCACGGCCATTGCGATGGCGGGTGGCTATACCTACCGGGCCAAGAAAGACGTGGTATACGTGATTCGCGCCAATGATCCGGAACAGGAAGAAATCAAGCTGGACGCGAATGAGAAAGTCCAGCCGGGTGATATCATCCGCGTGGCCGAACGACTGTTCTAGAGAATTTTGATCGTCGATGAACCCTGCCACCCCTCACGACCCGTTCACCCCGTCCATATCCGATCCCGCGCCGGGTGGCCAATCGGATGAAGAGTCTCTGCCGTTTCTCGAATAT
>JBFZEL010000171.1:0-22889 GCA_041306925.1 Lysobacterales bacterium | reverse complement strand
ATATCGGCATCACCGGCTGGATCTGCGATGAACGGCGTGGCACGCACATGCAGGATTACATGGCCGACATTCCATCCGAGCGTGTGCTGATCGAAACGGACGCACCCTATCTGAAACCCCGCAACCTGCGGCCAAAAATAAAAAGCCACCGCAACGAGCCGCGTTTACTGCCCTGGATTCTCAACACGCTGGCGGCGTGCCGCAATGAAAACCCCGAGGAACTGGCTGTAGCCACCACCCGGAATGCGCTCAGGTTTTTCCGCATATAAACCAAATGGGCGCCTCAATTTGAAGAACAAACGCAGGCTGGGTAACTTGTAACCTGCCGCTGAATGACTAGCGGCGGTGAATGAATCCCGACCAACGACGCCGAAGGGAGCCAACATGACGCAGAACAAGACAAAGCCCACCCAACAGGAAATTTCCGTATTCATAGACGGCATCGAAGACGAGCGAACACGCGCCGACTGCCGTGAACTATTGTCAATGATGCATGAGGTAACCGGTGAGCCACCCACCATGTGGGGGCCCAGCATGGTGGGTTTCGGCAGTTACCATTATAGGTACGCCAGCGGGCACGAAGGCGATTCCTTTCTCACCGGGTTCTCACCCAGGAAGCAGGCCCTGACGGTATACGTGATTTCCGGATTTGAAGAGCACCCGGCTTTGATGGCCAGGCTGGGTAAGTTCAAAACCGGAAAATCGTGTCTTTACATCAAGAATCTCGATGCCATCGACCGTTCAATCCTGACGCAACTGGTGACGCAATCGGTTGCCCTGATGCGCAAAAAATACCCCGCAGACTGATCGCCGCCATTTTTAAACCCGATCAAACGATTCCTACTTTGTAATTGTCAAGATATAACCTTTCAGGCAGCGTCCAAGCTGGTCTGGTATAACCGTCTGCTTTGGTCTGAAGAGCGGATGCGTAACAGGTGTATACAGGGCAGGATGCAGGTCAGGAACCGGCCATAAGGAGAATTCCAAGCAGCTGAGTCCAAAACATACCGTGGGTAAAGCTGAATATCCTGGCGACTGTTGACTCACGTTCGTCGCTCAGTTTTGCTTGATCGCCCCATCTTGGATTGGTTTACAGCACCAGACTATGTAATTTAGCATTAATAAAAATGAATATATTTCATCAAACTTTACTTTTGTATTAACTAAAGTTTATTAAATACGAAAAATATATATTTTTATTTAAAATATTAGATATCTAAGACAATAATATAAATATATTTGTTGTTTATGTTTATTTCTTAAAGTATATTGCCTATATTCTTTCTTGATGACCCAATAAATAAAGTTAGATTTATGCACGACGTGAAAACCATTGAAGCCTTACTTGAGGAGATTCGCAGCCAATATCTGGAGGCAAGCAGGATGGCTACGCTCGCTGAAACCGCTCAAGGGCTGAGGCCAGCAGACAACATTGGAGAGATCATTCGCGCGGCAAGAGCTAAGCAAAGTTTGACCCAACGCGAGTTGGGAGAGCTCGCTGGTGTGACTACTGTAACTTTGAGCAGGCTGGAAAACGGATATTCATCTGTACAGATGAGCACACTGAAAGACATACTCTCTGCGCTGGGATTGAAGCTGTGGATCGGGTAGCAAATGTATTTTTCAATGGGCGGCTTGCGGGCGCCCTGGCTCAACATAAGGACCGATATTCTTTTACTTACGATCCGGAGTACTTAGCAGGGGGCGCCCCCCTCAGTTTTCACCTGCCACTCCAGGAGGCTGCTTTTGAGAGCGAGGACTTATTCCCGTTCTTTGAAAACCTCGCTTCTGAGGGTTGGCTGAGAAGCATCCAGGCTACGAGCCAGAAGATTGATGAAAATGACCGCTTGGGCCTGCTGATGAACAACGGCAATGACCTGGTCGGCGCTGTCACCATTGGGCGGGCAAGCTAAGGAGCCAAAGCTGTGCCTTATTGCAAGATCAGCCTTAAACCAGTGCCCGTTTCGGCTTACAGAGCGGAGTACTTGGACTACGAATTCAGGAGATTGTTTGGATCACTCAAAGTATCTCCTAAGCTCCCGTTGGATCGCACGGAATTCAAACAGACCAGCGTCAAATACACGAAAGGCATGTCCATCTCTGGCGTCCGGCAAAAGCTGTCCATCAATGTGGATCCCCATTTTGAACTAAAGCCTGTTATCGAAAACGGGGAATACATTCTTAAGCCCACCCCGGAAGAGTTCCCTTATGCATCAGAGAATGAACATGCCGCAATGGTGATTTCGCGGCAACTGGGGATAGACACCGCATTGTGCGGACTGGTCAGTTTTTCAGATGGAGAACTTGCTTACATCACCCGCCGATTCGACCGCTTGCCTGGCGGACAAAAGTTACACCAGGAGGATATGGCCCAAGGGTTTGCAACCGGTAGCTTAGGCAAGTATGACAAGAGCTACGAGGAAACCGGCAGAATGATCGACACGATGACTCGCGGCAAAAAGGCCGTGGTGCTCGAGTTCGTGCGCAGGGTGATTTTTTCTTACCTGATCGGAAACGACGATTTCCACCTTAAAAACATCAGCTTGCAAAGGCTTGCAGACAACCGAGGCCGCTACTACGACCGCATGACACCTAACTACGATGCCCTTTTAATACACGCGTTCGAGAACATAGACAAAAGCAGCGCGCTGGCGCTGGACTTGCTGATTGAGGAGGCCGATGGAGAATTTACCAAAAACTATGAGCATTTTGGATACTACACTGCAGGTGACTTTTTAGAGCTAGCCAGCAGGCTGGATATCCCAGCAACACCGGTGAAAAGATTCCTCGACCAAGTTAAGTCGAGTGAAAACAGAATCATTAAAAATATTGAACGCAGCTTCATGCCAAAGGAAATGAAAAACCGGGCTTCCAAACTTATCGCTGGTCGAGTCCAGGCTTTATCGACCAACGTGACTTAAAGCATGCAAATGCTTGGCCTATTTTCTTATTTGGCAGGTAGTTAATGGGGCGCCCGATTCACCAATTTGCCGGACTGTTTCACGCAAAACTCCCGCACAACTCGGATTTGCTATCGTAAGTCCACTGGCCGTCTTCTGCCATTAGAACACGCACGAATTGATGGTCCGCTGTCAGTCGCAGAGCTGTCATTTGGCTTGATGAAATTTGACGCTGATTGTCAGACTGGATACCGGCTATTTCATCTAATTTAATTTAACCGATAAACTGGGCCGTCAGCATGACCACGCGCTTGCGTTGCTGTTTCAATTCCCGCTCCAGTTCACGGTAACGGGTGGCCAGGGCGTTTTGTTCGAACACGCCGGCCAGTCTTTGCCGGCTTTGTTGCACCCGTTCGACTTGCAGTTGCTGCCACTGGTTGACCGTTTCCTTGAATTGCAGATATTCCTTTTCGAGCAATTCGCGCCAACGCGGGTTGCCAGAGGAACGCTCGATTTTTTCCTGGGCGCGTTTGAACACCATCGCCAGGCGGGCACGCTGGATTTTGAAATCAGGTGTGCGTTTCAGGTTTTTTGCCAGGCCGAGCCACGCGCAGGTGGCAATAAACCACTTGTTGATGTCGTATTGCCACCAGCGTATGCCGTTGCGGTAATCACTTTGAAACAGGTGGTGGAAGTTGTGGTAACCCTCACCGTAGGTGACGATCGCGAGAAACCAGTTGTCCCGCGCGGAATTTTCATCGGTGTAGGGACGGCTGCCCCACATGTGGGCCAGCGAATTGATAAAAAAAGTGACGTGATGACTGACGACCAGACGCAGGATGCCGGCGAGTAAAAATACACCGACGACATCGCCAACCACCCAGCCCAGGAACAGCGGCAAACCGATATTGGTCATGATCACCAACGGCCAGTAATACTTGTGCTGCCAGGCCACGATCGGGTCACGTTCCAGGTCGGGTACGACGCTCCAGTCCAGCTTGCCGCTCGCGTAATCCTTCAGCATCCAGCCGATATGCGCAAACCAGAAACCGCGACCGATCGAATAGGGGTCCTTGTCATTATCATCCACGTCCCGATGGTGGAAACGGTGGCGGATACACCATACCAGGATGCTGTTTTGCAGCGCCATGCCACCGACGATCGCCAGGTATAAACGCATGACCCAGTTCGCTTCATAGGCGCGGTGCGACCACAGGCGGTGGTAGCCACTGCCGATGCCGATGCCGCTTGCGACCAGCAAAATCGCGAAGAAGGTCCAGGCAGAGGCGCTGTAACCGTAAGCAAACCCGTACCAGGGTACGAGCGTCACGGCGGCCAGAAAAGTCAGTCCGAGGACCAGCGTTACAGGCCAGTTAATCGGGGCCTGTTCGGTTTTACTATCAATTGACATTAAGTGTGCTCAGTAATTTGATCTAAAAGGGCCGACTATTCTATCTCAGGCTTTCAAGTGAGTCGTTAAGATTTCAATAACCCGGTCAACTTCTCAGACCGGTTCCCCGGTGTAACAGCCACAGGCAGATGATGGCCAGGGCCAGGCCAAATCCACCCATAATCATGTAGGCATAGGCAATTTTGACATCCGAGACCCCCAGTATCCCGTAACGGAAGCCGTTCACCATGTACAGGATCGGGTTGAAAGCCGACACCTTTTGCCAGAAGTCCGGCAGCAGGTCGATGGAATAGAAAACCCCGCCAAGGTAGGTCAGCGGGGTCAGGATAAAGGTCGGGATGATCGCGATATCGTCAAACTTGTTGGCAAAGATGGCGTTCACCATACCGGCCATGGCAAAAACGATGGAGGTCATCAACAGCACGGACAGCGTGATCAGCGGGTGCAGGATCTCGACCCGCGTGAACAGCAGGGAGATTAGCATGACCACCAATCCGACCATCAGACCGCGTAGCAGCGCGCCGGTCACGTAGCCCGCGAGGATGATCCAGTTCGGCAGCGGCGAGATCAGCAGTTCTTCGATATGCCGTCCAAACTTGGCGCCAAAAAAGGACGACACCATGTTGCCGTAGGAATTGGTGATGACGGACATCATGATCAGGCCGGGAACGATGAACTGCATGTAGTCAAAGCCACCCATATCGCCGATGCGGCGGCCGATCAGGTTGCCAAAGATGATGAAGTAAAGCGTCATGGTGATGGCAGGCGGCACCACGGTCTGGGGCCAGATACGCAGGATGCGCGTGACTTCCTTGTGCACGATGGTCTTGTATCCCACCCAGTTGACCCGCGCGTTCATACCATCGCGCCCTTTTCGACCAGGCGCAGGAACAGTTCCTCGAGGCGGTTGGCCTTGTTTCTCATGCTCAAGACCTGTACACCGGCGTTTTCCAGGGCGCAGAACAGTGTATTCAGTGACTTCTGCTTTGGCACCGAGGCCTCCAGTGTAAATGGATCGCGCAACTTGAATTCCATGCCATCTATCTGCGGCACCTCTGGCAGAGGCTCTCGCAAATCGAGTACGAAAGTTTCGATATCGAGGCTGCTCAGCAACGATTTCATGTCCGAATTCTGGATGATTTCACCGCGGTCGATGATCGCTATATTGCGGCACAGCTCTTCGGCTTCTTCGAGGTAGTGCGTGGTCAGGATGACCGTCGTTCCGTTGGCATTGATCTGGCGGATAAATTCCCACATCGACCGCCTGATCTCGATATCCACACCCGCCGTCGGCTCGTCGAGGATCAGCAACCTCGGCTCGTTGACCATTGCGCGGGCAATCATCAGGCGCCGTTTCATGCCACCCGACAGCAGCCGGGAAATCTTGTCGTGCTTGTCCCACAACTGTAATTGCCTGAGGTATTTTTCAGCCCGTTCATGGGCGACTTTTCGATTGATACCGTAATAGCCCGCCTGGTTGACGATGATCTCCAGGGGTTTTTCAAACTGGTTGAAGTTCAGTTCCTGCGGGACCAGGCCAATATACGACATGGCCTTCGAGCGTTGCTGTTGTACGCTGGTGCCAAATACCCTGACCTCACCGGAACTCGCGTTGACCAGTGAACTGATAATGCCGATCAGGGTGGATTTGCCGGCGCCATTGGGGCCCAGGAACGCAAAGAAGTCACCTTCCTCAACATTCAGGGAAATGCCTTTCAATGCTTCAACGCCGTTGGCATAGGTTTTGGTCAGGTGATTGACTTCGAGCGCATGCATGGAAGGGCCGTCCGGGTTCCGGGATGAGTGAAGGCACATTATACGGGCGAAAAATGCCGATGTGGATACGACAAGGGTTTTGCAGAACCGCGGGCGCGTGACAAATTGCCTATGGACGCGGACCGGCAGCCTGTTTACCCTGTGCACTCGGTCACAAGCGATAAATTGAATGAATAAAGCAATCACTCTTTTTGCGCTGGTGGTAGCGGCGCTGCCAACACAAGTCCTGGCTTTACCGGATTCGAACCGGATCGAATTCAATAACTGTTCGCTCACCCTGCCCGGCACGAGCCTGAGTGCCCGCGCCCGTTGCGGTTCGCTCGAAGTCGCGGAGAACCCGGCTGATCCCGACGGTAAAAAAATCAGCCTTAATATCGCCATCGCAGCCGCGACCGGGCAATCAACGGAACCCGACCCGGTGTTCTTTTTCGCAGGGGGCCCCGGGCAGGCGGCCACTGAGACCTGGGTGATGATCCAGCCGACACTGAACAAGATCCGCAAAAAACGCGATATCGTGATGATCGATCAACGCGGCACGGGCGGTTCCAACAAGCTTGCGTGCAAATCTGAAGTTGAAGAGGATCTCAACCAGGAGATCGACCTCGACCTGATCCGCAGCGAAACCAAAAAATGCCTCGCTGACCTGGATGCCGATCCGCGTTTTTACACCACCAGCATCGCCATGGGTGACTATAACCAGGTTCGCCAGGCCATGGGTTACGACAAGATCAACCTCATGGGCGTGTCCTATGGCACGCGTGCCGCCCAGGTCTACCTGAGGCTGTTTCCGGAAACCGTCCGCAGCATAACCCTCGACAGCATCGCACCGATGCAACTGGCGCTCGGCCAGGAGCACGCGCTGATGCTGGACCGGAGCGTGGGCCGGGTGTTCAGGGACTGCGCGGCTGAACCGGCCTGCAACGACCTGTTTCCAGCCCAGATCGGGGAATTGAAGCAACTGTTCATGGAACTTCAGAAACAGCCGCGGCAGATAACGATTACGGACCCGGTCAGCGGACAGCCCCGGGATATGCGTGTATCCGCCGACACGCTGGCAGTGGCCATACGTTTTCTCAGTTACTCGAGCGAAACCCAGGCCTTGATCCCGCTGTTGGTGCATGAGGCAATAAGCACCGGCGACCTGTCGCGCCTGGCCAGCCAGGCCATCCTGGTGATGAGCGGTCTGAGCGAAATGCTCAGCAAGGGCCTGGAACTTTCAGTCATGTGCAGCGAAGATTACCCGATCATGGACCTGTCGGCGGATTACGGCCAGACCCTGATGGGCAACCTGATGCTAACGATCGTCGATTTGCAGTGCGGGCTCTGGCCAAGAGGGGAAGTGCCGCAGGGATTCCACGAACCCGTGCATTCCGACCTGCCGGTTTTGCTGATGTCCGGTGAACGCGACCCGGTCACACCACCGGTTTATGCGGCGCAAACGGCCGAGACGTTTCCGAACAGCCTGAACCTGGTTGCCCGTGGCCAGGCCCATTCGGTGATGAAAATTGCCTGTCTGCGTGACATCACGACCGAGTTTATTGACAAGGGCTCGGTTGAAAACCTGGATACTTCTTGCGTGGCAAATATCCGGCCGTCGCCTTTTTTCACCAGCCTGCTTGGACCCGAGCCATAGGCAGCAGCGGAAATTCAATGATCAAGGTAAGCAACCTGGTAAAGTCTTTTGGCGACATCAAGGCCGTCAGGGGGATCTCATTCGAAGTACGCGACGGTGAGATCACCGGTCTGCTTGGCCCGAACGGCGCCGGCAAGACCACGACCCTGCGAATGCTGTATTCGCTGCTGCCCCCCGATGAGGGCGAGATCTGTATCGACGGTCTCGACCCGACCAGGGACGCGATGGCCATCAAGCGCACCCTGGGCGTGGTGCCGGACAGCCGTGGCCTGTACGTGCGTATGAGCGCCCGTGAAAACATCGAGTACTACGGCAGGCTGCATGGCATGTCGTCCGGGGACATCGAAGCCCGGATCGCGGAACTCGTGACTACCCTGGACATGCGCGACTTTATCGACCGGCGTACCGAGGGCTTTTCCCAGGGGCAGCGCGTCAAGGTCGCGATCGCCAGGGCCATGGTGCACAACCCGCAAACCGTCCTGCTGGACGAACCCAGCAACGGTCTGGATGTCATGAGCACACGGGCATTGCGGCGTTACATACTGGATCTGAAAGAGCGCGGGCATTCGATTGTCCTGTCCACCCACATCATGCAGGAGGTCGCAGCCCTGTGTGACCGCATCGTCATCATCGCCGGGGGCAGGATCGCCGCTGACGGCAGCGCGGCGGAATTGTTGCAGCAAAGCGGCTGCAGCACGCTGGAAGACGCCTTTGTAAGCCTGATCGGCAGCGAGGAAGGATTACTGGCATGAGCGGACTCGGCACGGTCTATAAAAAAGAGGTACGCGAAAACCTGCGTGACCGCCGCTCGTTGTTCAACTCGGTACTGCTTGGGCCGATCCTGTTTCCGATCCTGTTCATCGGCCTGGCTTACTTTACCAGCAGCAAGCAGCAGGAACGCGCCGAACAGGTACTGGAAGTGCCGGTGGCGGGTGCGGAACACGCACCCAATCTCATAAGTTTCCTGGAGCAGCAGGGCGTGGTGATCCAGACGGCCCCGGAAGACCCGCTCGCTGCGGTCAGTTCGCAGGATGTGGAAATCATCATCCGGATCCCGGAACAATTTGTCGAGCAGTGGAGAACCGGCAAACCTGCCGTGGTTGAATTGATCGCTGATCCATCCCGGCGGGAATCGGATATTCCGCTGCAAAGGGTCAGGGGCCTGCTTGGCGCCTATGCTGCACAGATCGGTCAATTGCGATTACAACTGCGCGGCGCGGCGCCGGCCCTGCAGTCACCCATCATGATCAGGGATGTCGATTTATCCACCCCGCAAAGCCGCGGTATGCTGGTCATGATCATGCTCCCATACGTATTGATGATCACCGCGTTTACCGGTGGTATGCACCTGGCGATTGATTCTACGGCGGGTGAAAAAGAACGCAAATCGCTGGAACCGCTGCTGATCAACCCGGTACCGCGCTGGCAGATCATGCTGGGTAAAATGTCGGCGACCGCCACCTATGCGTTTGCATCGCTTGTCCTGACACTGCTGGCATTCCGCGTAGCCTTCCCGCTGTTGCCGACCGGCGCGCTCGGGGTTGATTTGAGTATTGGCGCAGAAGCCCTGGGTGGCATATTACTGACCGTTGCACCGGTGGTCGTACTGGCCGCCGCCATGCTGACCACGCTCGCCGCGCTTGCCAAAAGTCTGCGCGAGGCGCAATCATATATGGGCCTGGTTTTCATGATACCGATGATCCCCAGCCTGATTTTCATGGTCAATCCCATGAAACCCGAGACCTGGATGATGGCGATACCGATGTTTTCGCAAAATCTGTTGATCGGGGAATTCGTGCGCGGCGAATCCGTCAGCCTGCACTGGCTGGCCATTTCCATGGGCAGCACGCTGTTGATAGGACTGGGTTTTGCCGCGGTTGCCGCCAACCTGTTCAACCGGCCGAGAATCGTATTTTCAAATTAGGATTTTTATTATGTATAAATTTCTCACCGCCCTGCTCCTGGTTTTTCTGGCCTTCCCCGTTTTTGCCGGTGATCCACCCCAAGCAGGTTCCGCGGCGCCGTCTTTTAAACTGCAGGACCAAAACGGCGACTGGCATACACTTGAGGAATACCGGGGAAAATGGCTGGCCATTTATTTCTATCCAAAAGACGACACGCCGGGGTGCACGACCGAAGCCTGCAATTTCCGCGACAACATCTACGCATTCAAGGCCATTGACGCGGTCGTCGTGGGTATCAGTGTCGACGACGTCGAGTCACACCGGGAGTTTTCCGAAAAATACAAGCTGCCGTTTACCCTGCTTGCGGATTCAGACCACAAGACCGCCGCTCTATATGGAGTCCTGAAGGATTACAAATTGATCAAGCTGGCCAGCCGCCAGTCATTCCTGGTCGATCCCGATGGCAGGGTCGCGAAGCACTACGCAGACGTCGACCCGGAGACCCACACCACCGACGTACTCGCAGACATCAAGAGCCTCTCGGAAACCTGGGAAAGCACGCTCTGAATCCCGGCACAGTCATCCCCGCTTTCGCGGGGATGACGTTGCCTGTTGTTAGCGAGGCCGTGACCTTTCAGTTTTTTTGCAAATCAGCTTCGGCCTTGGCATCACGCACTATCTTGCGGACATCGGCCAACAGTTCCCTCGCGTCGTAGACGATGCCGTCCTTGATCGTGTACTGAACCCCGCCCACGCGCTCGGGCTTATTGTCGGCGCCCAGTCTGAAATGACCGGTGCCATAGAGTACCTTGAAGTTACGGATCGGGTTTTCCTCCGTGATCACCAGGTCCGCCAGTTTTCCGACGCGCACGGAACCGATCCGGTCATCCATCTTCAGCGCCTGCGCTGCCAGGAAGGTCGCCGAACGGATCACCTCGAGGGGGCTGAAGCCCGCCTCCTGCAACAATTCCATTTCGCGGATGTAGCCAAATCCATAGAGTTTCCAAATGTAGCCGGCGTCGGAACCCAGCGTGACACGGCCACCGTGGTTCTTGTAATCGTTCAGAAACTGCATCCAGATAGCATAATTTTTCTTCCACGCGACCTCGTCGGCCGTGGTCCAGTCGAACCAGTAGGATCCGTGCGATTTAAGTGAGGGCTGAAAAAACTGCCAGAGCGACGGCGGTGTGTATTCCGACTGCCAGTCGGCGTTCATTTCACGCATCAGGTCGCGGCTGGCTTCATAGATCGTCAAGGTCGGGTTTATGGTGAAATCCAGCGCGATCAGTTCATCACGCACCTGGTTCCATTTTTCGGAGCCCGGTTTGGCGGTCTGGGCCCAAAGACGCCCGGCTTCGCCAAAGCGGTGTTGCTCATTGCTGTAGTTGTAATCCAGCGGGTAGTCCTGGATCACCCGGTCTTCAAACATGGCCTCGGGTAAACCGTACCAGTGTTCCATTGAGGTCAGGCCGGCGCGGGCGGAATCAAGCACGTTCCAGTTCACGACATCCAGTTGCGCGTGGTGCATGGCTGAACCCAGTCCCTGCCGACCGGCCTCATCCAGTGTGGCACGCATGATGTCGGCGGACGCGCCGAACAACTTGATGCCCGCTGCGCCCTGCCTGGCGATTTTTTTAACCCAGTCGCGGGCTGCCTCGCCGCTCTGGAAGGGCCCTGCTTCACCCTGCCCGAACGCCACATAGGGGACAATTCTCGGAGACGTTATCTCATTCTTCTCGCTACGCGCCTTGTGCGCCAGCACCCAGTCCAGGCCGTTGAAACTGCCCGGTTCACGAATCGTTGTAATACCGTGACCCAGCCACAACTTGGCCACGTATTCCGCCGGGACACCCTGATCATCCCCGCCAAAGTGCGCGTGCATATCGATGAAACCCGGCAACAGGTAATGACCTTCCAGTTCCATGACACGGTCACCCGGCAACACCGGGATACGGTCGGCCTCGGCCACCGGTTGATAAAGCCCGAGTTCGCGAATCTGCGTGATCCGGTTGCCTTCAATCAGCACATCCATCGGCCCGACCGGGGGCGCCCCCTCACCGTTCACGACAATGACGCCGCGCAAAATCAGACGCTTGAATGGCCCCTCTCCACGCTGCCGGTCCGGGATCGACGGCGGGGCTGCGTACGCATTGAGCACGAAAATAGCGACTAGCAGTTTTATTAAATTTTTCATCAAGGCCTTGTATTTCTTCGCGGAAAGCGTATTCTGAATATCCGAGTATATGTGGGAAATGGATTTCCCGGAGACTTTTGTCATGGATGACGCAAGCAAAGCATACGCTAATTCACTCAGTTGGTCCGACCCGGATCAATACTCTTATGACCCCGTGCCAAGCCCAAAACTGGACATTCCGAGTGCACCAGAACCGGCCGCAAAACCATCTGGATCTACCGATGAAAAGGCGCTCGATCGTTGGTTTCTTGAGCAACGCGGCAACAAGCGCGTTCCAAAACGACTGGAAGTAGCCAACGAGTTACTGGTGACGTCCGGTGGTCCGCTGAAGATGACCGGCAACATCACGCTGATCAATGAAGACGGCAGTGTGACGCACTCAAACAGTCTCAGCCTGTGCCGGTGCGGCGCTTCAAAGAACAAACCTTTTTGTGATGACCAGCACCTTGAGATCGAGTTTTTCGACGGTGGCGCTATAAGCCAGTTGTCTGACTGGATGCCGGTTAGCCGTCCGCAGACCATCACGGTGACATGTGTGAAGAACGGTCCGCTGAAATTTCGCGGCTACCTTCGCATGTACAACAAGAAAGGCCAGGAATGTATCACCATGAGTGGTGCATTGTGCCGTTGCGGCAAATCAAGCAAGAAGCCATTTTGCGATAACAAGCAACAGTGCTCCGGTTGCTGAGCGGGATCAGCGCATCTAAAGCCAGGCTTCAATCGCCGCAATAAACACAACCTGCGTTGCAGGTTTCCTGCACGACTATTTTACTTAAACCGGCGAGTCCGGGTTGCAGTTCGCGCCATATCCAACGGGCCAGGTTTTCGCTGGTCGGGTTTTCGAGTCCTTCGATTTCGTTCAGGTAATTGTGATCCAACCGGTCATGCAGCGGTTGGAAAATGCGTCGCAATTCTGCGAAATCCATCACCCAGCCCGACCGTTCGCCGAGCGGGCCTGAAACGTGGATTTCAATACGAAAGGAATGACCGTGGAGACGGGCGCACTTGTGGCCCTCGGGTACGTTTGGCAGGCGGTGTGCCGCCTCAATTTGAAATACTCTGAAAATATCCATTTTCGAATTGTGACCGTAGCCGATGTTCGGCGCAATCCCCGCCAGGTGAACGTGTTGACCCGAAAAAATAACGCAGTACCAGTGTTGTCAAAAAACGACATCAGGCCTGTCCGGCTGATTTTGCTTACATCGCAGCACGCTTTGATCCCGCGTAATTGCCGCGAGAAACCCAACAGCCATAAGCATTCAAGTTGAAAGCTCCTATTTTGACTCGAATGGAATACCGAAGCCGTGATGTTGCACTTTTGCAACAGTCGCCTAATGCACTCTTAAAAAACCACATAAGGCTTTGTAATTACTATTTTTTCTGATAGCATTGCCTTTCGGTTGCCCACGCAACAAGGCGGACGTTGCCTGAATGTATAAAAAAATTCTCCTTGCCATTTTAACCGCTGTTTCGCTATTCGCTGGCAACGCGAATGCCGCGCCTATGGCATACAGCGTCAATGCAGATGGCAATCCCGGGGACGCTCTGTACCTGATCGACCTCGCCACCGGTGCAGACCAGTTCCGCGGCGAGCTTTTTACCGGGATCGAAGAGCGGACCGACACGGAAGGCTTGGCTTTTTCAGCGGAGCCGAACAGTCAACTGTGGGGTATCGACGATGCTTCCGGGACCCTGTTTCCGATAAGCCCTGTAAATGGCTCAATCAATTGGAAGGAAGAGATTCAACTCCCGCCCGATTTTCAAGCCGGTGGCGGCAATGATTTCGGCATGACCTTCGCCTGCGACAACAGCCTGTACTTCACCTCGGTAAGCTCCCAAACCCTGTACCGCCGCGATCCTGGTGGCAGTATTGCGAGCGTAGGCTCCAAGGGGTCCCTTGGGGTCAATATCAGTGCGATTTCGTCTATTGGCAATCCGACCAGGCTATATGGACTCGGTAACGGGCAGTATTCGAATGGCACGTCCGATGCGCCCAACCTTTACAGCATTGATACGACGACGGGCGTTGCCAGCCTCATTGGGCCGCTTGGGGCGCCGGGTGAGTTTCAGTACAACGAAGCCGGCATGGACTTTGACAGCAACGGTGAGTTATGGGCCATTACCGACCGCAGCCAGATCGACAACCAGAAAAGCCAGATACTCAAAATCAACGTTCAAACCGGCGCAGCCACCCTGGTCGCCACCACCGTCAATCAGACCGGCTATGAAAGCCTCGCAATCGCCCCGCCAACCGAGTGCAGCGCGCCTGGGCCCGCAGACCAACTGCCCATGATTCCAACCCTGAGTCTGACCGGCAGCATTTTCGCGATCCTGGTCTTGATGCTGGCCGGAATACCCGCCCTGCGCAGACGGTCTTCCAAAGCCAAGTTCTGATTCCTGTTTTTTGCAGCCAAATCTTTCTGTTTGGATTAAACTGCCTCAATCGTAACAACCTCGGAGTTATCATCATGGGTTCCATTAGTGTCGCACAGCTATTGATCCTGCTGGTCATTGTCATGCTGGTTTTTGGTACCAAGCGTCTGCGCAATATCGGGGCTGATCTCGGCAGCGCGATCAAGGGTTTCCGTAAGGGAGTCGAAGACGACTCTTCCGACAAGGAACCCGATAAAATAACAAGCATGGAAAAATCGTCCGCCGCGCCACAACCAAAAGAGGAAAAAGCCACGGCCAATCGTCCGACTGACACAAATGTTTGATGTTGGTTTCTCCGAGGTTGTGCTTTTGGCCGTCATTGGTCTGCTGGTGCTCGGACCGGAACGCTTGCCTGGCGTAGCCCGCACCCTGGGCGGCTTTATACGCAAGGCCAGGATGAGTTGGATCAGTCTGCGCAACACCATCGAAGCGGAAATGGCGGACGCCGATGTTGCCAAGCCGATCAAAAAAGTCAGTGATGAACTGCAGCAGATCGGCAGGGAATTGACCGGGAAGCCCGTTTTCAAGCAGGCAGAAAAAAAACCGGAACCGGTCGTAACGGAACCCGCGCCTGCCGGCGCTGCAGTGCCAGGTAAGGAACCGGATAGCGGAAAGTCAGATAATGTCTGAAAGCCCCCAGGACGACCACGAACTGAGTTTTCTCGAACACCTGGTTGAACTACGCAGCCGCCTGCTCAAAGCTTGCCTGTCTGTGCTGGTAGTGTTTCTCGCACTGTTGCCTTTTTCACGGCATTTGTACGAAGCCCTGGCAGCACCGTTGATGGCGCAAATGCCGGAAGGCAGCAGCATGATTGCCATTGACGTGGCGTCACCATTCCTGACACCGTTCAAATTGACACTGCTGGTATCGATCATGATTTCGATCCCGGTCGTTTTGTACCAGTTGTGGGCTTTTGTTGCACCCGCTTTATTCAGGCACGAAAAAAGACTGGCGCGGCCCCTGTTGTTTTCCTCGGTATGCCTTTTTTATGCCGGTTGTGCGTTTGCCTATTTCGTGGTCTTTCCACTGATATTCGGTTTTTTTTCCAGCGTAGCGCCTGCAGGCGTGGCCGTGATGACAGACATCAGCAAATACCTGGATTTTGTCATGGCGCTGTTTATAGCCTTCGGAATCACTTTCGAGATACCGATTGCAACGATCATCCTGGTCGCCACCGGTATTACCAGCACTGCCCAACTCGTAAGCTGGAGACCCTATGTGATCGTCGCTGCATTTACACTGGGTATGCTACTGACCCCGCCGGATGTGATCTCGCAGACTTTGCTGGCCATACCGATGTGGCTGCTGTTTGAGCTTGGAGTTGTTTTTGCGCGCATCCTGATTCCCGAAAAGCACGCGGATGACGAGACGGAGGCGGATCAGGCAACCAGCTGATCGTTCTTTCCCTGAACAGGAAATGCCGCTTCATCCAGGCCGAAAATATCTTTAAACGCCAGGTACTGGGTACCAAACAGCAGTAATTGAAACATCGGTCCTATCAACAGCAGCAGGAAGGCCAGCAGGGATGACCCCGTTCCCTCGCTAAGGGCCGAAAGGTAAAAGGAACTGAACAGCAGGACGACCGGGACGGCCAGAAGCGCCAGAAACAAACCGATCACGAGCAATGGCTTCCAGTTGTTGCCCAGGGCTTTCAGGCCCGCTACCAGCGCGCTGCCCATCGAGCTTTTCCGGAACCAGATCAACGGTACGGCAAAATAGGTAATGGTGCCGCTGATGACGGCGCCCAGCAGCATCGCCAGCACCGCGCTTTCCATCACTTGCGGGTCGATAAGCTGCAGGGCGTCCAGATCACCCTGCTCGATGCGGACGATAATGTCCGGGTCAATTTCCAGCATTTGTCCGGCCAGCGCCAACGAAACAATCAACAGCGCCAGCACCATCGCGACACCGCCCAGCAATATCAGGGCGCCGATGTTTCCCTTCGAGGTAAATGGTATGAACAGTACCGCCAACATGGGCTTACCGCCATGCTCGACCAGGAAAAAAGCATGTAACAGACCGGCACTCAAAACAGGCAGGCAAAGAATCACCACCATACCCAATGCGCCCGTTTGCGAAAAACTCAGGATAAACTGGAAGACAAGGCTGATGAGCAACAGGCGGAGCGGTTGTTTTTTGACCAGCCCCCAACTGCCCGACACCCAGGCCAGTCCGCGTGCCGCCGGCAGTTTCCGTATGACCAGTGGCGCCTGGTCAATCATGCGTTTGCGCTGGTTACATTGGCAAACTGAAGCGCTTCGCTATCCCATACCTGTGCCTCGTCGATGGCATCGAGGACTTGCTCCGGCTCATCGACCACAGACCACATTTTCAGGTGATTGCGGCCCATGAACCTTTCCTCGACGCTGTGCCTGAGAAACGCCAGCAGACCATCATAAAAGCCGTTGGTATTGACGATGACGACCGGCCCCAGCCACTGTCCCAGGCGCTTCATCGTCAGAGTCTCGAATAACTCTTCATAGGTACCCGATCCACCGGGCAAGGTCACCACCGCGTCCGATTCCTCGATCATGCGGTGCTTGCGTATACGCATATCCCCGACGACTTCCAGGCGCGTCAAACCACGGTGGGTCAGTTCGAGGTCCTGGAGAAATCCGGGCACGACGCCATAAACTTTTCCACCCTTGCCGAGCGCAGCATCTGCCACCGCACCCATCAGGCCACGGCCTCCGGCCCCATAGATGATAGACTTTCCGGCCAGTGCCAAGGTTTCGCCCAAACGCCTGGCCGCGTCATAGTAAACGGGTTTGAGTGCTGCGCTGGAAGATGCGTATACCGTCACCATTTTTACATGATGTGAGTCAAGGAGGTTTTTTTCAGTCATTGTAATATTGTAAACCAGCGTTAAGTTCCCCAGGAGCGATTATTTGAACGGCAGCGCATTATGCAGCAAGTGACGAGACCGCCGATTTCGATCAGCATTATAGCTGTTTGCGTGGCCGTTTTTTTGCTTAACAACATTTCGGGTCAACTGGCATTGTGGCCCCTCTTCAGCGGCTATTTCGCACCCTGGCAGTTGTTTACTTATGCATTTTTGCACGGCGGTTTCAACCACCTTTTTTTCAATATGTTTGCCCTGTGGATGTTCGGGTTGCCCGTGGAAAAGGTCTGGGGGAGCCGGAGGTTCGCTGAATTTTATCTCGTCTGTATTCTCGGCGCCGGCCTGATCCAATTGCTGGTTCAGTACATCAGCGGCAGTGTCTACCCCACCATCGGTGCATCCGGTGCGGTATTCGGCCTGCTGCTGGCATACGGAGTGATGTGGCCGAACGCCAAGTTGTTTTTGATTTTTTTCCCGGTGCCGATCAAGGCAAAATGGTTTGTGCTCATTTATGGCGGCGCTGAATTGATTTTCGGCGTTACCGGCGCAATGCCACAAGTGGCCCACTACGCACACCTTGGGGGTCTGTTTTTCGGTGCCGGATTATTATGGAGATGGGGCTGGCGGCCAGGCATGACCTGGAACTAGAAACCTGTCGGATTGTTAACCCAAGAAAGTAGAGAAAGACTATGAGCAAAGTGTATCCCGTGATCCCTGCAGCCAGGGCGCGCACCCGCGTCAACCAAGAACGCTACCAGGAAATGTACAGCCAGTCGATAGAGGACAATGCCGGCTTCTGGTCTGAACAGGCACGTCGAATCAACTGGATAAAACCGTTCAGCAAGGTTAGAAATGTTTCCTGGGACCGCAAGGATGTATATATCCGGTGGTTCGAGGACGGCACGCTCAACGCCAGTTACAACTGCCTGGACCGCCACCTTGAAAAGCGCGGTGACCAGACCGCCATCATTTGGGAAGGCGATGATCCCAAGCATGACATGCATATCACCGACCGCCAGTTGCACAAGCGTGTCTGCCGCATGGCCAACGTGCTCAAAAAACTGGGCACCAAGCGGGGTGACCGGGTGACGTTGTACATGCCGATGATTCCCGATGCCGCCGTCGCAATGCTGGCATGCGCCCGCATCGGGGCTGTCCATTCGGTCGTATTTGGCGGGTTCTCACCCGACGCACTGGCCGGTCGTATTGTCGACTGTAAATCAAATATCCTCGTCACGGCGGATGAGGGTTTGCGCGGCGGCAAGGCAATCCCGCTGAAAAAGAATGTCGATGCAGCCTGCGAGCGTCCGGGTGTTGCAGATGTGCTCAAAACTGTCCTGGTGGTTCGCAATACCGGCAAAGCGGTGGCCATGCAGGCCGGCCGCGACCATTTTCTGCATGAACTCGACAGCGACGTTTCCGATGACTGCCCATGCGAGGAAATGGGCGCCGAAGACCCGTTATTCATTCTCTACACCTCCGGTTCGACAGGCAAGCCAAAGGGCGTGCTGCACACCACCGGCGGATACATGGTCTTTGCGTCCTTCACCCATGAATTGGTATTCGACTACCAGGAAGGCGATATCTACTGGTGTACCGCGGACGTCGGCTGGGTCACCGGCCACAGCTATATCGTTTACGGTCCGCTGGCCAATGGCGCGATCACGATGATGTTCGAGGGCATACCCAATTACCCCGACACCAGCCGTTTCTGGCACGTGGTCGACAAGCACAAGGTCAATGTCATCTATACCGCGCCAACGGCGATCCGCGCGCTGATGCGTGATGGCGACGGCCCGGTAAAAAGGACCTCGAGAAAGACCCTGCGTCTGCTGGGCAGCGTCGGTGAACCCATCAACCCGGAAGCCTGGGAGTGGTACTACAACGTCGTTGGTGAAGAACGCTCCCCGATCGTCGATACCTGGTGGCAAACCGAAACCGGCGGCATCATGATCAGCCCGTTACCGGGCGCCACGCCGCTGAAACCCGGCTCGGCCACTTTTCCATTACCGGGCATCCAGCTCGACATCGTCGACGCAGAGGGCCATACGCTGGAAGGCGCAGCGTCGGGCCAGTTGGTGATTTCCGATAGCTGGCCGGGCCAGATGCGCACGGTCTACGGTGATCACCAGCGTTTCGTCGATACCTATTTCTCAACTTTCGAAGGCAAGTATTTCACCGGTGACGGCTGCCGGCGCGACGAGGATGGATATTACTGGATCACAGGCCGTGTCGATGACGTGCTGAACGTTTCCGGTCACCGCTTGGGCACTGCCGAAGTCGAAAGCGCGCTGGTATCACATCCGCTGGTAGCGGAATCAGCCGTCGTCGGTTACCCGCATGAGATCAAGGGCCAGGGCATCTACGTGTATGTAACCCTGGTAGCCGGCGCCACACCGAGCGATGAGTTACGCACCGAGCTGAAAAACTGGGTACGCAAGGAAATCGGCCCGATCGCCACGCCCGATCTGATCCAGTGGGCCCCCAGCCTGCCCAAGACCGGTTCGGGTAAAATCATGCGCCGCATCCTGCGCAAGATCGCCGAAAACGACTTTGCAAACCTCGGCGACACCTCCACACTGGCCGACCCAGACGTGGTCAAATCCCTTATCAACGAACGCATGAACAAATAACCAAAACCCAACCCCGTGCACATGTCCAACATGTGCACGGGCTCTCCCCCGCCCTCGCTCTGCTCTGCTCTGCTCTGCTCTGCTCTTGCCCTGCTCTTGCTCTGCTCTTGCTCTGCTCTTGCCCTTCATCCCCCCTTGAAGATGCCGAGGCGCGAGGCGCGACTGTCAGAAATGGCCATGGATGGCCATTTCAGGGAAGCCCGGCGCAAGGAAGCGCCGTGCTGACCGGTGACACCAAGCAACGAGTAACGAGGGCAGTCGCGCAGCGACCATCTGACGGGGTGCACTTTCTTTTGGTTACTTTTCTTTGTGCAAGCAAAGAAAAGTGACTCGCCCATAAAGGGCGAAACCAAAATCACCCCGACAACCCGCTATGCTCCAACGGCCTCTCCCGATGCATCAGGATCCACTCCGCCCCTTCTTCCAGCGCGGCATTGCCCAATGCCCTCAACACTGCGCGACGGAATTCCAGATCGACCGAACTGTCCAGCAGACGCCGCGCGTTGGCGAGGATTCCGCCCATGAAGCGGTATTGCTTGATCAGTTCTTTCTCGGCTTTTTTATGCGAATAGGCATCACGTACACCGGCGAACAAGGGCAGGATACCCATCAGCACCAACAGGTAATTCTTATATTCGGCAGACATGTCCATACCCGCGATAGCGAGCAGGATCGCGATCAGGATACCCAGCCACAAGGTGATGACGCCGAGGTAGGTGGTGCGTCTGAACCTGCGTGCTTTCTCCAACTCTTTGCGGCGGTAGTAGCTCAGCTGGCCGTTCTGGCTCGTTTCATCACCCACCCACTGCTCTATGACCCAGTCCACCCAACCGGCCTCCGGCATGCTGTCACGGCTGCGTGCAAGACTGACATTACGCATGACGTGACGGATCCAGCCGAGGTCGACATCCTGCTTTTGCAGAAAGTTGTCATAGGCGAACTCGGCCGATTGCACATCGATCACACCCGCCAGGCTCCAGTAAAACTGCACCCGCAAACCCTCCGCGAGCGCCCGGTAATCGAGGTGCTTGCGATGCCATTGCCGCCTTTCACCTATTTTGTACAGAATGTACCCGGCCAAAAAGGCGAGCAGGAAGAAATTGACCAGGAAATCCATCCCGTCAAATTCCGAGTAGATGATGAAGATCAGGCCGATCAAAACCGCGATGCTGTGGATGGCGATCAGTCCAAAGGATATCCGTTTCTGGAAATGCATGGCCAGCCAGTCGGCGATCCGGTACTGCTCGCTGATCGTGCTGGTGCCGATGGGCAAGGCCAGGTCCGGTGCATTCTCGAGGAGGTTGGCACCGCTTTCATCGATCTTGGACGCGTACTTTTCCCTGTCACGGCCATATTCCTGCAAGCGCTGCCACATGATCCGGTATTCAAAAGGCATTTCCTCGCCCGACTCAAGTCCGAATTGCGTTGTTAACCACATGGCCTGCAATGGAACCAGCCCCTGCTTTGGTGCGCCATCGGGACGGTCCCGGGAACAGGCAATGTGATACACCAGGTCGTTTTCATTATCGGCCAGCAGGTTGGGAGAGTCTTCAGCCTTTGAAAAACCGGGCATGACGGCCGTCAGGTGGTAATGGACGACACTGGCCGTGCCACCGATTTCCCTTGACGGTTTGCCGTCCCATAGGGCCAACAGCACCTGGCTGTGGTTGGAAATGAAAATCCCCATCTGCGCGTACTGGTGGCTTCTGTCGGCAGAATCGAGGTTCCTGCCAGGCACCTGCCCCAACGTGCGCAGGTAGATGACCCGGGCCTTCTTGAGCGAATCCCTGAATATTTCAACAGCCTCGGGTGACAGGAAATCCTGTTCATACTGGGCCTGTGGCATGGGCAGTGGCACAATCAGTTTGACACCCAGCTCTTGCGCCACGTCCGCTACCAGGCGGTCACTGCCCTCCGCCAGCGGCGTGATCAGTTGCAGATCGAGATCGGGGAAATCATTTCTAAGCTGCAAAAAAAATTCCCGCACCTTTTGTTTCAGTGCTGGAACTTCCCCTGCCACCAGGTTGCGGTGGCCAGTAACGCCGATGGTTAAATGCATCGCCGTGTACCCCCGGCCTCCGGAACCCTGATCGGCAAACCGGTATTGTTACGGTTTCCCGGTACCATCGTTTACGACCCGGGGGTCCGAGTCAATCATGGTGCCGTTGCAGTTGGCATAGACGGTGTACGCGATCTCGTAGGCAGCGGTGTTGTTATCCCTGATCAGGATGTGCCTGCCGCTCTGGCTGATCGGAGTCACAACCCCGGACGCCATGTCCGCATTGAAGTCGGCCGCCGCCACCTCACTGATATTGCCCGGGTTCCCCAGCGCGACGTGATCCAGGGAACAGTTCGTACTACCGGTCAGGTTGAAATTGATCTGTACCTGGCCTGAGGCTCGGACGCAACCCGGTGTGTTGTTGCTGGCGCAATTGCCCGGAGTCGTTGGCACGAGCTTGGTCTGGTCTGCGTTGACTGCCAGGTTGACGACGATCGCCGCAGCCTGGGCAGCCGACATAATCCCGATCGCATAAAGCACGGCCGCGGTTTGCAGCAGTCGTTTGAGTTCATATGTTTTCATATTTCTTACCTTCTCCTCCGTTCAGCGATTTTTTGTTGAAGTGGCGTGATGGGCAGATCGCTTGTTACCGCCCGTTACAAAATGAATGCGCCTTGCACGCGCGCATGAAAGTCACTTCGGCAAATCCCTTTTGCATCAGGTAGTCAGTCATTTCATCCGCCCGGTTTTTATCACCCAGCATGATCGCTTTCCTGGCGGCCAGGCTGGCATCGAAGCAGGCCTTGATTTGGCCGCTGCTACTGTAATAATAGGGCAAATTCATCAGGACTGATTCCTCCGGCAGCGCCTGCTTCACATCCCAATAGCGGAAAGCCGCCAACATCAACAGGTTTCCCGCATCCCTGTTTCCGGGATATTTACGCAGCCTGTCGATACTACGCGTCATTCCCGTTTCCAGAAGTTGCACGGCAGCGGCCGGATCATCCATCGCGCTGGCCAGCCAGGCGCGGTCAACGAGGTAGGCGGTGTACGCCTCGTCCAAATTGAATTCGTCTGCAGGCACGCCCTCAAAATAGCGTTGCCATTCTTCCTCCAGGGCATCCATGGACTGCCGGGCCTGGGCAAAATTTCCGCTGAACGCA
>JBFZEL010000170.1:0-3132 GCA_041306925.1 Lysobacterales bacterium | reverse complement strand
GTCTCGTCATCCATTACGATCAATGTATTTAGCATGCCCTTATTTTACCCCGGCTGGTTGTTGCAGAATGATCGCGGTACGCAATCGGTCGTTGCCAAATGTCGACATCCTGGCAAAATGCTCCCTGGCGATGGGAATGTGCTGGCAGTCCAGCGCGTCCTGCAGTTTTTCTTTTACCTCCGGGTCGTGCACGTAGATGCAATCCTCGTCCATACCTGTCACCGTGACCCAATGGGGCGCCTTCTTGCCATCCATCAGGTAGGTGCTGATCAGTATGATCACGGCGTGTTGCCGTGCAAGTGCCGCGGCGATCTGTTTTTGTGTCAGGTCGGCAATGTGAATTTTTATTTTTGCCTTTTTAGCCCGTTCACGGAACTGCTTGTCGACGGTGCGCATGATCTCCTTTTTCTTTTCGGTGCGCACGCCTTCGAGGAACAGGGGTTTGTCGGTGCTGATATAGGCGCTGACCTCGAAACCGCGCTTTTTCGCCGCCAGCGCCAGGCCCAGCGGATGGGCCCCGCCATGGCCGGAGGTCATGAATATGGTGGTCGCCTCGCGCCAGATGTCGAGTTCCAGCGACTGGTCTGGCTTGATTTTCTTGTCCAGGCTGGCCATGGCCATCATCAGCGCAGCCGGGCCGCAGGTAAACTCGGTGGACTGCCGGGCCCACGGCACCGGCAGCAGGATCTGCTGCGGGTCGATGCGGCGTATGCGTTTTTGCATACGCAGGGCATCGCCGTGGTCGCTGTAATAATCCTGGTATTCGCCAAAGGAACGATAGCCCATGCTCTCGTACAGCCTGATCGCGTTGTCGTTTGCCTTGGCCACTTCGAGACGCATGGCCAGGCGGCCTTTTGCCGCTGTCGCCCGCTCGAGTTCCAGCAGGAGATTCCTGCCGATACCCTGGCCGCGTGTTGCGGCGGCTACCGCGATCGAGTACAGACGCGCCAGGCGTGTGCCCTTGTGCAGAAGCACCAGTCCGTAAGCCACCACCCTTTGGTCTTTTTCCGCCACCAGGAATACGCGGTTGCCGGCCCTGAGCCAATGCTGGAAACGGCGCCGGCTGAGCCGGTCCGCGCTGAAACTGTCCTCTTCCAGCCTCACCAGGTCTTCAAGATCCCGCTCTTCGGCTGGCCTGATTACCAATTTATCACTCCAAGCTCTCCTGGCGTACTACGCCGTTGCCGCTATTCCCACGCATTCGCGGTCTGACAGTCAATGATAAATCCGGCGAGCTGGCCCTTATGCACTCCTGGCTTCCTGTTCTAAATCACATTCGCCCACTTTAACAGCTGCCGGTTTTGCCGGCCAGAAATACGCAATTTGAAACCGTGCTGATGGCCTGCAAACCTGCCCGGGGTGCGCGCGGCTACCAAGTCTTCCGTAACGACGGTGAGTTCAACCCCGACCCTTGCTACATGCGGGGTACCCGTTTCTGGCTCTGCCGCTGTTCTACCCACCCCGTTGTGCAAAATCAGCTTCAATCCTGCCGAATTGAAGTATGATTCAGCCATGACATACGCAGACGATTTTCCGGAACTCCCCATGCGACCGGATACCGGGGTTCCACCGTGCCTGCGTAAACGTTGAAAGCCGTGAACCACCAACCCACTAACCCCGGCGCCAGGGTGCATCTCGACCACCAGAGCCTGAAAGCGCGTCATCGTGAAGTGCGTGACCGGTTCCCCCACTCCTTGTCCCTGCGTGTGCACCGCGCGCTCAGCTGGCTGCAGCGGGCCGAACAGGAAACACAGGATAACGATGCGTGCTTTATCTTCCTGTGGGTTGCTTTCAACGCGGCCTATGCAAACCAGGTACCTGTGAGCCTGAGTTCGTCCGAGCGGACACAGTTCCAGGGTTTCCTGGAGCGCCTGATCGAAACGGATGCTGATAACCTGCTCTACGAACTGGTCTGGGAACGGTTTTCCGGCCCGATCCGCCTGATGATCGACAACCAGTATGTATTCCAGCCGTTCTGGGATTACCACAACGGCCTGCTGAGCGAAGAGGCATGGCAGTCGGCCTTCAAAAAAAGCAAGACGGCCGCGCGCCGTGCGCTTGGCAAAATGGACACCCTGAAGGTCATGGCGGTCATGTTCGACCGCCTGTATACGCTGCGCAACCAGTTGCTGCACGGCGGCGCCACCTGGAACAGCGGCGTCAACCGCAGCCAGTTGTCCCAGGGTGCCGAAATCATGGGGCGGGTGGTTCCGGTCGTCATTCACCTGATGATGAATGATTACCAGCGGGTCTGGGGCGATCCCTGTTACCCGGTGGTCGATTGACGCGCGGACACCGGCGACTTTTTAATCCAGACCCGAAGGAGCAAAGATGATGCATTTAACGATGGAAACCCCCGTGTTTGTGACCTGCATGATCGCTGCCACCATCCTGACTTGACCGCATCAGCGCAATCGCAACAGCGCGCGTGGCGGGCCGGGCATGACTGAACTGCACCCGCGCCTCATGGCCGACTGCATGCGGCTCGGCCGCTTTGCCTTGTGCCACCTGCTGCTCATGAACGATTGCAGTTACCCCTGGTTTATCCTGGTACCCGATCGCGCTGATGTGCGTGAGATATTTGAGCTTTCAGCGGCGGATCGACAGCAGTTGCTGGATGAGTCCTGCCGCTTGTCTGAATTCCTGATGCAGGCCTACAAAGGCGACAAGCTCAACATCGCCGCGCTCGGCAACCTGGTACCGCAACTGCATCTGCACCACGTCGTGCGGTTCAAATCGGATCGCGCCTGGCCGGCGCCGGTGTGGGGCAGGTTTCCGCCGGTGGCGTATACCGCTGAGGCGGTGTCCGGCATCAGGGCCGGGCTCGGCTCCGCGGGCTTGGCCGGTTTCGAAATCGCCGGCGCCAGCTAAACCACGTCGCTAAAGCGGTGGACAGTGCCGACGGTACGACCAGCCAGGTTGCGGAAGCGGAGTGGTCGCAGCGCTTGCATACGTCGATCACCTACAACCAGGCGGGTGACCGGCGTGCGTACGTCTACAAGGATGATATCTACCTCAAGGATGCGTCCGGCAGATGTTCGTCCACGATCCGGCCAGCGGCCTGACCGGACAGGTCAGCGATATCCGCTTCAGCAAAGATCCGGATCAAAAGGAGGATTTCCACGCCAGAAG
>JBFZEL010000169.1:0-3962 GCA_041306925.1 Lysobacterales bacterium | reverse complement strand
GCGCTGAAGTTTTCGCCCGACAGCAGGTTAAGACCGAAGCTTTCAAGACCGTGTTCATCGACGAAATAGACCGCCACGCCGGTATCATCGATTGCCTCGCCGGGTTCGGTCTTCAATTCCATGGACCAGCCACCCTCCGATAGCGGTAACGAGTTTGTCTGGACGGCGTTGACCACACCCGGCAGCGCGCGGAGCGCGGCGAGGTCCGCTTCGATGGTCGCCCGCTCGTTGAAGTCCGCGGCGAAACCGATGCTCGAAATGGCAAAGATATTGTGTTCATCGATGCCGCTGGGTCGCGCCATCAGGCGACCGCGTTCCTGCATGATGGAGACGGCATTGACCATGATGGCCATGGTGACCGCCATCTGCAGCGCGATCAGGATTGCGCCGGTCCTGTTGCGTAACAGCGCACGCCAGATAGGTCCAAATTCCATGCTCCGCCTCCTATTGAATTTTCAGCTGGCTGGCCGGTGCGATATGGCAGGCCCGCCAGGTCGGGTAAAGCCCGGCCAAAAGCGCGGACGCGATGGCCAGGCAAATGGCTGTCAGCACCATCACCCAGTCCAGGTTGACCAGGTTTTTGACAATATCCTCGAACAGCATCTCGATACCGCGCAGGCCCAGCCAGGTCAGGCCGAGACCGAGGATACCGCCAGCGAGACCGATCAGGCCGGATTCGATCATGTGCTGGACAAACAGGCTGGACCTCGATGCCCCAAGCGCCCTGCGCAGGGAAATATCGGTGGACTTACCCATGAATTTCGCCAGCAGCAGGCCGATCGTGTTGAGCAGGCAAACCACCAGGAACAACAATGCAAGCCCCAGCATGACCTGCGCGTCGTCCTCGACGACTTTCTGGTTCTCCATCCATTCCATGACGTCGCTAAGCCGGTTGTTCAGGGCTCGCGGGAACCTGCCGAGCGCCTTCTGTTCATTGACATAAGCATTCAGGAAATCCATGTAGTCCTGTTTCTCCGTCTCGTTCCTCAATTCCGCCCAGAACTGTATCCAGACACACTCGGAGTTCAGGAAAGCATCGTTGTCGTCACCCTCGGGCATTTTCCAGCAGTTGGTGTTGCCATTGCGCGGAAGCTGGTACTCCACCGCCACGTTGAACGGGATGAAGATTTCTTCGGCCTCTTCAAAGGCCCCGTTGGTGACGTCGTAGAACTTCGGCACGGGTTGGAATTCGTCCAGCACACCGACGACCTTGAAATCCATGCCGTTCAGACGCACGCTGCGGCCGACCGAATTCTCACCGCCAAATACCCGTTCGTTGATTACCCTGCTGAGCACGACCACGCGGTCGAGGTTCTGATCGGCGGCATCATCCCAGCCGCTGCCATACAGGAATGGTAAATCGAACATCGGGAAGAAATCGGCCCAGGTATCGCGCGTATTGACAGTAAATGGCCTTTCGTCTTCACCCTGCGGTTCGAGCACGAGTCCCGAACGGTTGCTGGCGACCTGCCGGTAAGCCTTGCCCGCCTTCATCAGGGCCATGGCATCGAGATAGGTCACCTGGTCGGGTGGTTCGTAGCCGTCTTCCTCCTGGTTGTTGGGGTCCCAGTTGTCGAGTTGCACGTAGAACAACTGATCGGATTTGTGCGGGATCGGGTTGCTGGACATGATGTAGTTGACCGTGATGATGGTCATGCTGGCACCGATGCCGATCGCGATGGCGGCGATCATCAACGCGCTTAACAGCGGGTTGCGCCTGATACTGAGCCAGCCCAGCTTGAGGTAATAGGCAAACATACGCTGCTCCTCAGGTGCTCACGGCATGGGCGAGTTTCAGATCCGGGACGCTGTTGCTGACACGTCCGTCCAGTATGTGCACGTTGCGCCTGGCCAGTTCAGCCAGCGCCGGGTCGTGGGTCACCATGATGATGGTCGTGCCGTTACGGTTGATTTCGGCAATCAGTTCCATGACGCTCATCGCCATGTGTGAATCGAGATTGCCGGTGGGCTCGTCCGCCAGCAGGAAGCGGGGCTCGCCGGCGAGTGCGCGGGCGATGGCAACGCGTTGCTGCTGACCGCCGGACAACTGCGAGGGCAGGTGCTTCATGCGCGCGGCGAGGCCGACCGTCTCGAGCACTTTTTCGATGCGGCGCTTGCGCTCGGCCGCATTGAAGCCACGGTAACGCAGCGGCACATCGACATTGTCGAACAGGTTGAGGTCGGGGATCAGGTTGAAACTCTGGAAAATGAAGCCGATCTTTTCGTTGCGCACCTTCGAGGATTCGCTGTCGGAAAGGGCCGAGACATCGCGCCCATCCAGCTCATAACGCCCCGAATTGAAGCTCTCCAGCAAACCGGCAATGTTCAGAAAGGTGGTCTTGCCTGAACCCGAAGGCCCGGTCACGGAAATGAACTCACCTTCCCTGACCTCGAGCGAGAAGTCCCTGAGGGCGTGGGTTTCGACCAGGCCGGCCCGGTAGACCTTGGATATGTTCTGCATGCTGAGCATCTGCTTACTCCTGTCAACTTTGCTTAATTGGTTACAAGCACGGTAGCGGCGCTGCGAAACTGGTCGATACTCGAAATGACAACGAGTTCACCTTCTTCCAGACCGCCCACGACCTCCACCGCCGCAAGGCTGCGCGCGCCGATCTCGATGGAGCGGCGATGCGCGAGGTTATTCTCATCCAGCACGTAGGCAATGCGGCTGCCGCCGCTGTCCAGGAACTGGCCGCGCGGCAGGGTCAGCACATTGTTCTTTTCTTCCATCAGGATGCGGGTGGTCAGTCGCTGGTTCTGTCTCAAGCCGGACGGCATGCCCTGCGCAAAGCGGACCCGGGTGGTTACCTGGTTCTGGATGATTTCGGGCGAGACCGAGACCAGCGTGGCCGGGTATTTCTGATTACCCACCAGCACTTCGGCCGGCATACCGAGACCCAGGTCATCGGCATAACTTTCAGGAACCTGCGCCTCGATCTCGAAGGCCGACAGGTCGACCACGGCCATCACCACCTGGTTACGGTTGACGGCGGATTTCTGATCCACCATCAGGTTGCCGACGATGCCGTTGACCGGCGAGCGCATATTCAATTCGTCGACCTGGCGCAACAGGTCCTTGACCAGCATCGATTGGCGCTCGACCTGCAATTCACGTGTCTTCAGTTCGAACACCAGGCGCTCGTCGTCCAGCCTTGCGTCGGCCACGGCGTGCTCGTGCGCGAGCCTGGCGGTCTCGAGGTCATCCTTGGTTTTTTCGTAATCGATTTGCGAGATCGCTTCGATCTTGTAGCCCGACTCCGCGCGGCGGCGTTCGCGCTCGGCTGCAATCAGCGTGACATTGGTCAGATCGATGTTTTTGCGGTTGTCGAGGGCCTTTTGCTTGGCCTCGATTTTCTGCCGGTCGTATTCGACGCTGAGACTGTCGAGCGTGGCCTGTTCCTGTTGCAACTGGTTCTGCAGGTCGGGACTGTCGATGGTCGCCAGCGGTTGGCCTTCAACGACACTTGCACCGGCATCAACGAGCAGCGTAATGGTGCCCGCGGCGGGCGCAAATAGTGATGGGCTGACGGCGGCGACGACACGCCCCTGGACCGACACGTCACGGACCAGGTCGGAACGGGTGACCGCGGCCAACCGCAGGCGGTCGCGTGGCACGGAAATGCTGGAGCCTGCCCAGCGTTGCACGGCGGGTAAAATCAGCCAGATTGTAACGGCGACAGCCACGGCAGCGATGGCAATCCATAAATTCCGTCTGCCGCGCGGCTTTTTCTCCATTACAACGTCCTGCGCGGAAGTATCTGCAATTCTCAATGTATTCACCCCTGATCTTTAGACTAACAGACGCTGATCTGGGCAGATTGGTTACCCGTCCATGCAAAATTGGACGCTCATTCAGCAGCAATGGCTTAAGGAACCTCTGATTAATTCTGAGGTTCCCGCGACACACGGACGTACTCTGATAATGCCAGGATGGCATTAATCAGAGCTTCCTTAAAACGGTC
>JBFZEL010000168.1:0-3638 GCA_041306925.1 Lysobacterales bacterium | reverse complement strand
ATATTTGGCTTGTCGGGCTTTTACATGGCCTATTCCAGCAACGGTCCCGAGCTCAGTTTTCTCTACATGCACGGCGGTTTTGCCATCTTCATCTACACGATTTTTTACCTGGCGATTTTTGGCGTGGATGAGGTCAGGTGGATGTTCATCAACTCGGCGCTCGGCCTGATGGGTATCTATGCACAGATCGACTGGATCCTGTCGCTGTTTGGCAAGCGGGCCGACGATTTTCCGGCGTCCGTGCACGTCATTCCATTCCTGTATTACATCCTCTACACCTTCCTGCTGTACCGGGCGGTTCTCGATTTGGCGGGCGCCCGCAAAAGCCCGCAAAGGAAAAAGACCGCGGAAGGTATTTATGTCGTCGTCTCGTTACTGGTGTACGGCGTGCTTTACCTGAACAGACCGGGGTAAGCGGAACCTGCCTGGAGCCATTCGCGCGGGTCAGCCTGCCATGGCCACCCTGATCGCGGCCACGGCGCGCTCGATGTCTTGCGCCGTGGTGCGGAAATTGCTCAGTGAAATCCGCATCACGCGCATGCCGTGCCACACGGTCGGGCCAAACCAGGCCTCGCCACTGGCGTTGATGCGGGTGATGACCTCGGCGGTGCGCCGGTCGTGGTCACCCTGCGCATCGAGAAAGCGCACCAGGCCCTGGTTGATGACAGGCTGGGTCAGCACTTCCACGCCCGGCAGTTCGCCCAGTTTCATGACGAATTCACGGGTCAGGTCGCAACAGTTCTCGATCATCCTGGCGACACCGTTGCGTCCCAGCGTCCGCAGCGCCGCGTAGATCGGTATGCCGCGCGCGCGTCGCGACCATTCCGGACCCCATTCAAGCTGGTCGCGTACATCGGCGACCTCGACCTTGTAGGGCGCCGGTATCGTCATGGCCAGCCTGTGCGCTTCGGCATCGGCGACAAACGCCATGCCGCTGTCGTACGGGACATTCAGCCACTTGTGCGCATCGAGTGCCCACGAATCGGCCTTTTCAATACCTTTCACCAGGTGGCGGTAACGCGGGCTGGCCGCGACCCACAAACCGAAGGCGCCGTCGATATGCACCCAGGCCTTGTAGGCATGGGCCAGGTCGCAGACTTCGTCGATCGGGTCAAAGGCGCCGCGGTTGAGGTCACCGGCGGCCAGTGCAACGATCGTCGGCATCTGCGGGTTTTTCCCAAGCTCGGTTTTCAGCGCAGAAACATCGATCGTGCCATTGTCTTGCTTTTCGACCTGGACCACTGCATTGGTGCCGATGCCGAGGTGCCGCAGCGCGCGCAGCAGGGTTTCGTGATGTTCCCCGACCAGCACGCGGATCGGCGGGCTGCCCGCCAGGCCCTGGATTTCGGCCGACCAGCCCTTATCGGCGAGCACCTTGTGACGGGCCGCGGCCAGCGCCGTGACATGCGCCATCTGGCAACCGGTGACAAAGGCGTAGGACGCCTGTGGCGGCAGGCCGAGGATATCCTTCAGCCAACCGGCGGCCACGTCTTCGATGATCGCGGCGGCTGGCGAGCAGGCGTAGGCGGCGGCGTTCTGGTCCCAGGCGGAGGTCAGCCAGTCGGCCGCGATCGACACCGGGATGCCGCCGCCGATGACCCAACCGAAGAACCTGCCGCTGCCGCTGTTCAACAGCCCATCACGGGCGTCTGCGGCGAGTTCGTCGATGACGGCAAGCGGCGCCAGGCCGTCGGCTGTCAGTTCCTTTTGCAGCCTTGCGCGGAGTGTCTGCGGATCGATCTCCGCGCTGACCTTCTGCTGATCAAATGATTCGATATATTCGGCGGCAAGTTCCGCCGCGCGTTTGAGTTCAGGGTTCATTTGGCAACCTCCAGGGCCCTCAAGGGCATGGGCGTCGATTATTGCCCAAGCCACGCCTGTTGACCACCCGGATGTTGCTGCAATCGGGACCGGAGCATTCATGACCCGAAGCCGTGCTCCGCAGCCTGCATTCCAAGTTGCAGCGTGTTCTTTTCATGTCACCGTTCAGCCAGACACGTTAAACTAGCCGGCATAACGAAAACCAGGAGGCCACATGCAACCCATGCCCGCAAATCGCTCCCAAACGCGCGCGTTCACGACCATTTTCCTCATCGAGATGTGGGAGCGCTTCGGCTTCTACGGCATGCAGGCGCTGATCGTTTACTACATGGTGCAGCGTCTGGAGTTTCCCGACGAACGTGCCACGCTGGTGTGGGGTGCGGCGGCGGCATTGATCTACGTGGCGCCGGCCATCGGCGGCTGGATCGGCGACAAGATCCTCGGCACCCGCCGCACCATGCTGCTTGGCGCCGTGGTGCTGTCCGTCGGTTACAGCCTGATGGTGGTGCCGGGCCAGAGCGTCTGGTTCCTGTTTTTCGCACTGAGCGTCATCGTCGTCGGCAACGGCCTGTTCAAGGCCAATGCCGGCAACCTGGTGCGCAAGATCTACGAGGGTGACGATTCCCGCATCGACAGCGCCTTCACCATCTACTACATGTCCGTCAACCTCGGCGCGATGATCTCGCAGTTGCTGACCCCGTGGCTGAAGGACTACGTCAACGAACACTACGGCAACGAACTCGGCAGGCACGTCGCCTTCGCGGTCTGCGCCATCGGCCTGGTGCTGGGCCTGGTCAACTACTGGCTGATGCGCCGCACCCTCGACCATATCGGATCGTTACCGGACGACCTGCCATTGAACTGGGGCAAGCTGGCCGCGGTGCTGCTCGGCAGCGTCGGTTTCATATTCATGTCGACCTACATCCTCGAGCACCAGGGAGTCGCACGCGCCTTCGTCTACCTCGCCGGCCTGGTGGTCATCGGCATCTTTGCCTACCTGATCAGCACCGGTCAGCGCAGCGAGCGCGCGGGTCTGATCGCGGCGCTGGTGCTGACGGTGCAGACGGTTTTCTATTTCATCTTTTACCAGCAGATGTCGACCTCGCTGTCGCTGTTTGCGCTGCGCAATGTCGACCCGGCCTTCAGTGTTTTCGGTGTGCATTTATGGGACTGGTCGCCGGCGCAGTTCCAGGCCTTCAACCCGATCTGGATTTTTATCTTGAGCCCAATCCTGGCCTGGGCCTACACCAGCGCGGGTAAGTCCGGCAAGGACCTCTCCATCGCCGCCAAGTTCGCCCTCGGTTTCGTGCTGGTGGCCGGTGGTTTTTTTATCTACGGGGCTTCAGGTCACCTGGCGGACGACAGGGGCATGGTTTCCTCGTGGCTGATGGTGTGGGGCTACGGCGCCATCTCGTTGGGTGAGTTACTGGTCAGCGGTCTCGGCCTGGCGATGATTGCACGCTACGTGCCCGAGCGCATGGGCGGATTCATGATGGGCGCCTGGTTTGTCGCCTCGGGTGTCTCGCAGTACCTCGGTGGCCTGGTCGCCACCTACGCCAGCGTGCCGCGCAATATTACCGATCCGCTCGAGTCGATGCCGATCTACACGGCCCTGTTCAACAAGCTGGGGATCGCCGCGCTGGTCTGCACCGTGATCGCGATCGCCGTATTGCCGCTGATGAACCGTTTGTCGCGAGCCCACAGCGAGGGTGAAAAATAGGGATCGTTGATAACGTTCGACGGTTTGTCCTCAGTTGTGTTTTGAACCAAAGTCCTGGTCAGTTACCGGGCTTTGATTGAGTGCAGCGGTCGCATAG
>JBFZEL010000167.1:0-12729 GCA_041306925.1 Lysobacterales bacterium | reverse complement strand
GGCTACGGCCTGCAGATAGCGTGGCTTTTTCGTCACTGACACTGATGGAAATGTTGGCGCCATCCGGCAGTGCCTTGACGATATCCAGAAACTTACGTGCAGGAACGGTAATTTCTCCATCATGTGAAACATGGGCCGGAACACTTGATATGAGCTCAACCTCCATATCAGTACCCGTTACGGTCAAACGGTTATTCCTGGCAACCAGCATGAAGTTTGCCAATACCGGTAGTGTCTGCCTGCGTTCAACTACACCAATAACTTGGCTTATCGGCTGAAGAAGCACTTCCCTGGATATAGTGAATTTCATTCTCTGGTCCTTTTTATTACTGTTTTTAAAATAGTAAATATATATAAAGTAGTATTAGTAAGCCCTGTTAATAAGTCGGAAAACTTAATAACTGTTTGATATTAATAACGGTTACAACCTTATAGCTTGTGTAAATCATTAACCCAACCTTGTGTATAAGCTATGGAAAAGCAAACCTTACATCAAACGTCAAAACTTATTAACAGTTTGTTAAGGACTTATCCCTCTATTGTTTCACAAAACGTTACGCGGTCAACACGCGCAACAAGTTAACTTTGTCTTCCCTCAAACGTCCATCGGTTTCGCATAGCTCATTAATTTTGCGGCATGCATGCAATACAGTTGTGTGATCCCGACCTCCAAATGCGTCACCGATCTCAGGCAAGCTGTGCTGGGTCAGCTCTTTACATAGGGACATCGCTATTTGCCTCGGACGGGCAATGCTTCGATGCCTACGTTTGGATAATAACTCCGCTATGCGTATTTTGTAATATTCACAGACGGTTTTCTGAATATTTTCAATGGTAATCAGGCGGTCGTGCACAGTAAGTAAATCACGCAGAACCTCGCGGGCAAAGCCGTCTGTGATTTCCCTACCGGTAAACCTGGCATTTGCTATCAGCGTATTTAAAGCGCCCTCCAGGTCACGCACATGTGAACGTAGTCGTTTGGCCACAAGAAAAGCAACGCTTTCTTTAAGTTGAACACCTCTTTCCTGGGCCTTATTCATCAATATGGCAACCCGGGTTTCAAAATCCGGCGGTTCAATTGCTACGGTCAAACCCCATCCAAAACGTGACCGCAATCGCGCTTCGAGACCTTCAACCTCCTTCGGGTAACGGTCACAAGTCAGGACAATTTGTTGCTTGCTATCAAGCAAAGCATTAAAAGTATGGAAAAACTCCTCCTGAGAGCTTTTCTTACCTGCAAAAAACTGGATGTCATCGATCAGCAAAGCGTCGGCGGAACGATAATGTTTCTTGAAATTATCAATCGCGCCATGGCGCAGAGACCTGATCATGTCACTGACAAATCGTTCTGAGTCCAGGTAGAGAACTTTCATGGAAGGTCGCTGTTCCCTGATCTTATTGCCAATCGCATGTAACAAATGTGTTTTTCCGAGACCAGTGCCCCCGTATAACAACAACGGGTTATAGGCATCCCCGGGTTTTTGGGCGATTTGTGACGCTGCCGCAAAGCCCAGTTCGTTTGATTTTCCAAGAACAAAATTGTCGAAACGGTAGCGCCGGTTAAGACCGGTTGATTGCATTTCTTCAGGATGTGTTCGTGACGAACCGGTGCTCGCTTTTGATTCGACAGGTAAACCATCTTCAATACTAACGGATGCCCTTGCCTGATCGAGATGCTCGAAAATATCCCGAATTCTCTCCAAATAATGAACCGTAATGTGATCACGGACATAGGAATTCGGGGCGACTAACCGGGTGCGGCTCTTGCTGCTTATAACCTCAAGCGGTCGAATAAAGGTATTGATATCTTCAACCGGTAGTTCCCGTTCAAGATGTTGGAGGCATTGTTGCCAGATATTTTGCGTCATGCCGCGTTCGAGCCAATAGGTGTCATGGATTTAAAGCGTATAAACAACTGGCCAAAAAAGCCATATAATCATATATTTCAATAATATACATAGATGTTTATTGTCTTGTCAGCAGGCGTTTTGACATAATCGATGCCAACCGCCCTGATCATGGCTTAGTCTAACGTGCTGTGGATAACTTGGCTACCGTTGTAAATCGTCGAAGGCAAAATCAAAAATTATTCAGCCAATTGCTTGAATAATATACCTATGCGGGATACTATTCGCCGCTTGTCTCGACTGTCTGTAAATAACTGTCTGGCGGTCTTAAATAGTATTTAACGAGGTTCTAAAAAAATGAAACGTACTTTTCAGCCCAGCGTACTGATACGCGCCCGTCGTCATGGTTTCCGAGCCCGCATGGCAACCCGCGGCGGTCGTGCCGTAATTAATGCTCGTCGTGCGAAAGGCCGTAAACGTTTAAGTGCATAGTTGGTTCAGGCCGGGCTCCGGTTTGCTTGACGGGGCCTGAAAAAAGGGTCTGGTAATACGGCCAACCGCGCACATAGTCAGAAAGTCGGCACAAAAACGTTCATGGGCCAGGAACGATGAAATTTTCCAGGCAATCGCGATTACTCAAGCCAGCACAATTCAGATTGGTTTTTCAGCAACCTATCCGGTCATTTGACGAATATTTCAGAATAATGGCACGGACCAATGATATACAGCAGCATCGTTTGGGCTTGGCCGTTTCAAAGAAAGCTTGTGTCACAGCCATCGGTCGCAACCGCATCAAGCGCATTGTTCGCGAAAATTTCCGTTGCCATATGCTCGGGCCTGCGACGGATAACGGATTAGATATCGTTGTTCTGCCTACAGAACAGGCCGCTAATCAAAGCAATAAAGCACTGGATGAGTCACTCTCGAATCATTGGCAAAAACTGAACCAAAAAGCCAGAGCCCGAAACCCCGGAATTCCGGCTGAACAATTAAGGATACAGAGATAATGGCAAACCTTCGCCCGATGCTGTTCATGGGGTTGCTCGTCCTTTCCTACATGATGTGGGTGGAATGGCAAAAGGATTATGGCGCACAACCACAGTCAGCTCCCGCAACACAAGCCGTCAATCCAGCGCCTGATGTGCCTCAAGGGACAGCGACAGACGCGATGATCCCCTCGGTCGGAGATTTACCCACACCCGATACAAGCCCGGCCGATGCTGATCCGGGAACCAACACCCAGCCTGCCATGATTAACGCCAACTCCCTGGTGACCGTCACCACCGATGTTCTCGAGGTGGGAATTGACCTGGTTGGCGGCACCGTGGTGTCAGCCAAGCTGTTGAATTACCCTGTGGAGTTCGATGCACCAGGAAACAAAGTCGATTTATTCAGCAGTTCAGGCATTGAGATGTTCACTGCACAATCGGGCTTGCTGAGTCGTTCTGCGGCGCCCAACCATACCAGCACATACAAAACGACTGCCATGCAATATACGCTGGCTGATTCAGCTGATGAAATTCAAGTGCCAATGACATGGACTGATGAAAACGGAATCCAGGTAACCAAGACGCTGATTTTCAAGCGCGGGAAATACGACATCGCGGTGCGTCACAAGATTTCAAATCAAAGCGCACAGAACTGGACCGGCAGTCGTTACGACCAATTACAACGGGCAGTTGATCAGAACAGGGACGATGGCGGTTTTACGAACCCGGGACAGTACAGTTTTTTTGGAATCGGCTTTTACAGCCCTGATGAAAAATTTGAAAAAGTCCAGTTTGATGACGTTGCCAGCGAACCGTATCAGCGAAGCTTCAGTAACGGCTGGATGTCCATGATTGAGCATTATTTCTTTGCTGCGTGGATTCCACCGCAGTCAGAGACAAATACCTACTCGACCCAGGTCTATTCTCCCGACGGACTGCCGCGTTATATCGCCAGGGCCATATCGGCCCCCGTGGAAGTGGAAGCGGGTGGCAGCCATGAATTTGAAAGCCGGTTATATGTCGGACCGAAACTGCAGGACGAGATCGAAGAAGTCGCACCCGGCCTGGGGCACACCGTTAATTACGGAATATTCACGGTATTTTCCAAACCACTATTCTGGCTGCTTTCCTATATTCACAAAATGGTTGGGAACTGGGGGTGGGCTATCGTTTTGCTGACCGTTTTTATCAAGCTGCTGTTTTTCAAACTGACCGAGGCCCAGTACCGCTCAATGGCGAGAATGCGGAAGTTACAGCCACGTATTGAGCAGCTTAAAGAACGCTATGGCGATGATCGTCAGCGCATGAGCCAGGCGATGATGGAGATGTACAAAACCGAGAAGGTCAATCCGCTCGGGGGCTGCTTACCGATCCTGGTACAGATCCCTATTTTCATCGCGCTTTACTGGGTCTTGCTCGAGTCGGTGGAACTGCGCCAGGCACCATTCATATTGTGGATAGACAATCTCACCGCGAAGGATCCTTACTTCGTCCTGCCGGTGCTTAATGCGGTTTTCATGATTTTGACCCAGCGCCTTACACCAACGGCCGGCATGGACCCGATGCAACGCAAGATCATGCAGGTCATGCCGATAGCCTTTTCGTTCATGTTTGCATTTTTCCCTGCCGGACTGGTGCTTTACTGGGCGACCAATGCCGGTTTGTCACTCGCGCAGCAGTGGTATATCACTCGCAAGATAGAATTGGCTGGAAACAGTTAACGCCGGGTCGTTTATCCATTAAGCTTTGGCCATGGAAGGTCACGGCCCGCGAACACCGGCGACAGATACCATCTGCGCCATCGCAACACCACCCGGCATCGGTGGGGTGGGCGTGGTCCGAATTTCCGGACCATTGAGTACTTCAATTGCAAATCAAATACTTGACGCTTCACCGCAACCAAGAAAAGCACACTACTCGCGCTTTCTGGACGATCAAGGACGGGCCATTGATTCAGGCATAGCCCTGCTGTTTAAAGCGCCAGCCTCTTTTACCGGGGAAGACGTTCTTGAATTGCAGGGGCACGGCGGTCCGCAAATTCTGCGAATGCTCATGGCCAGGGTGATGGCGCTCGGCGCACGGGCGGCCCGGCCCGGTGAATTTTCGGAAAGGGCTTTTCTGAACAACAAGATTGACCTGGTGCAGGCCGAGGCGATTGCAGACCTGATCGAATCTGCGACCGAGGCTTCCGCCCGCGCCGCGCAGCGTTCACTCGAGGGTATCTTTTCAAACCAGGTTAATCAACTACAACGGGAGTTGATCGACCTGAGGGTTTTTGTTGAAGCCGCCATGGACTTTCCGGATGAGGAAATTGATTTCCTGGCAGACAGCGATGTACTGGAAAGGCTGGTTAGAGCAGACAGCCTGCTGCAGGCATTGGCCGATCAGGCCCACCAGGGTCAATTATTGAGGGATGGTATCAATATCGCCATCGCCGGATTGCCCAACGCGGGTAAATCAAGTCTTTTGAACGCGTTGGCCGGTCGTGAATCGGCCATCGTCACGGACATACCGGGAACGACCCGCGACGTATTACGGGAGTATATTTCCCTCGATGGCCTGCCCGTACACGTTGCGGATACCGCGGGAATCCGCGACTCAACCGACAAGGTTGAGGCGGAGGGTGTGCGCAGGGCCCGGGCAACCGTGTTGACCGCCGACCTCGTTTTGCTGGTAATTGACTCTACCTTGGCGCTTGAGTCTCAACTGGCGCTTAAAACCGAGGTTCCGGACAACATTCCTTGTATAGAAGTGTATAACAAGGTCGATTTGACCCTGGCTGAGGACACGCTTGATGAACGTTCACGCAAGGTCTGGGTTTCGGCCAAAACGGGGCTAGGCCTGGACAGGCTGACACATCTCATCAAGCATATCGTCGGTGTCTCGAACAACCAGGAAGGCGTATTTTCAGCACGCACCCGTCACCTGGACGCGTTGAAACGGACACAGGATCACATCAGGACCGGTTATGCGCAACTGGAGCACTACAACGCGCCGGAAATATTGGCTGAAGAACTGCGTCTCGCGCAGAAATCACTCGGAGAAATTACCGGGCAATACCTGCCAGATGATTTGTTGGGCGCCATTTTTTCCAGCTTCTGTATCGGCAAATGAGGGGTGAACAAAAATGATGGAATGGCAGCCGCTATACAAGGTAGCCGTTTTGAGTTTCCTGGTTGGAATGGTATTCGGCGCGGTGGTTAACAAGACCAATTTTTGCACCATGGGTGCGGTGAGTGACTGGGTAAACATGGGTAATACGGGCCGTTTACGCGCCTGGTTTCTGGCTATTGGTATTGCCACCTTGTTAACCCAGCTTCTGCACTTCAACAAAATCATAGACATTAGCAGCGCGACCTACCTGACACCAAACTTCGGCTGGCTTGGATACCTCGCGGGCGGTTTTCTTTTCGGTGTGGGTATGACGCTTGCCTCGGGCTGTGTAAACCGGACCCTGGTCAGGGTGGGTGGCGGCAATATGAAGTCGCTGGTGGTGATGATTATCATCGGCATAACGGCATACATGACAATGCGTGGTTTGCTTGCCCCGGTGAAAACAAACGTATTTGACGTAACCACCATCAACCTCGCTGCACACGAAATCTCCGACCAGGGTATCGGAACACTTTTGAGCAGCGCGTTAGGTGAGGATAACACTGACCTGGTTCACAAGATTACGGCGTTGGTAATTGGTGGCGGATTGATCATATATTCACTGATGGGAAAGGAGCTCAGGCATAGTTTCAATAATGTTGTTGCAGGTGTTGTTATAGGTATGCTGATACCCGCTGGTTGGTATATTACCGGCGTGGTTGGTTTTGATGATTTCGAGCCCGTGCGACTGGAATCGTTCACGTTTACAGGGCCGACAGCAGACGGACTAATGTATCTTCTTACGTTTACTGGATCGACCATCAATTTTGGAATTACAGCCGTTTTCGGTGTCATCCTGGGTTCCTTCCTCTACGTCATTCTGACCGGCAAATTCCGCCTGGAATCATTCACCGACCGCACCGATATGATCCGGCATCTGTCGGGGGCAGCTTTGATGGGGTTTGGTGGTGTGTTGGCGCTGGGTTGCACCATCGGCAAGGGAATCAGCGGCATGTCCACCCTGGCGGTTGGTTCCCTGTTGACGCTCGCCAGTATTATTTTTGGCAGCGCTTTGACCATGAAGGTTGATTATTATTTGTTGGATGAAAGCGGCTTTTTCAATGCCTTGCGATGCACCTTGTCAGATATGCACCTGTTTCCGGCGGCCCGGAACAAGAACTGAGCGAGGCGGCCCGGTTCTTGTTGGATATGAATTGGAAGCGCTATTTCCGCAGAGCGCTTGAGCGCTCTACGCGGATTTGCGAATAAGATAAGTATAAATACCGTTCGCTTCGCTTTGTTCTACCAGTTCATTTCCCGTGGTCCGGCAAAAAGCCGAGAAATCGGCCACGGACCCAGGGTCGGTAGAAAGCACTTCCAGCACCTGTCCGCTTTCCAGTGTCTTCAGGGCTTTCTTTGCCTTGAGAATCGGTAATGGGCAATTCAGGCCCTTTGCATCAAGTACTTGATCTGCCATGTGTATATTTCCTTGTTTGCATGTGAAAGTTCAGATAAACAGGTTGATATGGCTTTGCGTGGCCACTTCAATGTAAGTCGCAGCGCCGCCGATTTCGATCCCATCGATCAAGTCATCTTTTGAGTACTCAAAAAGATCCAGGGTCATTTGACAGGCTATCAGGCGCACATCCGCCTCAACGGCGAGGTCCCGGAGTTCCGGAATGGAAGCAACACCTTTTTTCTTGATCAGGTTCTTCATCATCGTGGTGGCTGCTGCATCAACACCGGGAATCGCAGAGACAATGTTCGGCATGCCCATGTGCATACCCATCATCGGCATTTTCATGGCAGGATTGCCCAGGGAGCTTATTTGCAGGCTAAGATTCTTCTGCAAGAGCGTGAGGCCATAAAAAGTGAAAAACATCGTTACTTGAAGACCCATTGCCGCTGCTGTCGTGGCGAGGATGAAAGGCGGATACGCCCAGTCAAGCGTCCCCTTGGTAACGATGATAGACATCGTGTTCGGGTTGATGCCACTGCTTAAATCTGTGCTACTCATTTCAGCTACCTCGCTCGGGATAACTCCCATATTCTGTTAGCAGGTCAGGATTATTTAGTATATAGAATATCGGTTTATTAAGGAAACTGAATATTCTGTTTAACTGGCAGGTTAACAGGCAGGGCTATCGGCTCAATTTTTTTAGTAGGCAGACGTGATGACACCCCACTGAAAGTCCGGCGCCACGGATCGTTTAACCCGAACGTTTCACCTGTCGGATCGGGCGCCCAGGCCCACTCTCTCAAGGATACTGGTGAATTGTTCGGGTTAAGTCAAGCGGGCTTGAGACGCGGTGTAAAATTCGAGTGAGTTTCCTCTGGGCCTCAACCACAAATGACTTTTCGTGGTGCGAAATACTTGGCCAGTCTATCCTTTGAGCGCCAGCACCAGTGCCTGTGCTTTCTTCCTTTGATCCTCGGCAAGCTCCATGTATTGCGCATGGCTGGCCTGGCGGAAAAACTCCACGACATCATTGAATTCGCTCAATGCCATGGCTGCAACATCAATATCTCGGGTCCATTCCGCCAGTGTCATTCTCGCAGCGGCGAGGTTGGCCAGGGTCATGGCCCAGTTCATTTGGGATTTGTGCGGGGTGATTTCCAGCAGCGCGTTTTCGTATGCGGTGACCGCTTCTTCCAGCAAACTTACATTTTCCTGGCGTTTGCCCAGTGACTGAAGCGCCGCGCCGAGATTGTTCTGCGTCATCGCCCAGTCAAGCGGCACCATTGCGCGGGTTCGTTCCACGAGCGCATTCCGGAAAGCGGCAACCGATTGCTCCAGTGTTCTTGGACCCTTGCGGGTTTCGCCAAGCAGGCGAAGAACGGTGCCCAGATTGTTGAAAGTTGTCGCCCAGTTCAAAGGCACCCGTTTACGGGTCCACTCCTTTAAAACATTCTTGTAAGCTTCCGCCGACCGCTTCAGCAAGCTAGGGTCCTTTTCACGCTGGCCAAGAACCATGAGGACGGTGCCGAGATTGTTTTGCGTTGCTGCCCAATCCATTGGAACCAGTTCCCGGGTACGTGCCTCCAGCGCATTTTCAAATGCCACCACGGATTTTTTCAGCATTTCCACGTCGCCGCGACGCTGGCCGAGGATTCCAAGCACGCTGCCGTAGTTGTCCTGTGTTGTAGCCCATTCCAGCGGCGTCTCTTCCCGGCTCCTGGCTGACAGCGCATTTTCGAAAACGACGATCGCCCTTTCTAGTGACCGTGTCGCGCGCTGGCGTTGGCCGAGCAGACCTAGGGCGTTGCCGAAATTGTGCTGTGTCGTGGCCCAGTCAGCAGGTCTTTCGTTCTTGGGAGCAAGCTCCAGCACCGTCTTTTCATAGAGTTCGATGGCCTGTTCAAGCGCGGTATTATTCCTCTCCTGCCGGCCGAGTTCCGCCAGCATTAAGGCCTGCTCGTTTCTGTATTGCCATCGCAGTGGTTTCTCAAGGCCGGGGTATGTCGCGGCCTCCGCATAGAGTTCGGCGGCGCGTTGGTAGTTGTGTTGATCTGCTGCCTGCCGGGCCTGGTTGGCAAGAACAACAGCCGGGTTTGCGGTTTCTGTAAACGTCATGATCACCTGGGGGAACTGCGGGGTAAGCGGCAAGTTTGAGACGCGGCGTCAAAGCAGCGTGCCGGGGAGCGACCCCCGACACTTTACTTTCACCCAATGACCCCGAACTTTCCGAGCCAAAACGTCTGATCAGTCAACAATATGGTAGACGGGTGCCTTTTCCATTGCCCAGTCGCCTGTTTCAGGGTCGCGGCGGGACAGGGTCAGGCAATGCCAGTTCTCGTCATCCAGTTTCATGTGGTCGCCGCGGTAGTAGTAGCCCGGCCAGCGGGTTTCCTCACGGTAAAGCGTGTGCTGTGCGACCGATTGTGACGCCAGCAGGCGGTGTTTCAACTCCCAGGCGCGCTGTAGTTGGTGCAGATCTTCCGCGCCCAGATGTTCAAAATCCTCTTCCATGATATTCAGCAGTTCGATACCCCGCGCCAGCAACTTGTCGTTGGTCATGTAATTGACGCTGATACCTCCAACGTACTCATCCATGGTTTTCTCAAGCCGCTGAAGACCCTGGATGGGCAGCAGATAGCTTGGTGAAACCGTTCCGCTGACGATCTCGTTGCGGCCTACCTTGTAGTTTTCCAGGGGTTTATAGACGGCCTTTTTGAAACCGTCTATCTGCCCGTCGGAAACGGTCATGGTTTCATTGCGCAGGTCCTTGACGTATTTGACCGCCGCCTTCGCCGCCAACCGGCCCTCGGTAAAGGACCCCGAAGAGAAAGCATGCGCCGTGCCGCCAATGGCATCACCGGCGCCGAAGAGCCCTTCGACCGTCATCATCCGGTTGTATCCCCACTGGTATTCATCCGGGGACAGGTCTTCCGGTCCGCTGCACCAGGCGCCCGAGCAGGTCGCGTGCGAGCCCATGACATAGGGTTCGGAGGTGGTCAGCTCGGGGTTGATATACTTCGGGTCGATATCCTGCGAAGCCCAAACGACCGCCTGACTGACGGTCATGCCGAGGAAGTTTTCCCAGCCCACTTCTTCGAGGTGCGGGTCCTGGAACGCTTCCTTGGTCACCATGTGAATCGGCCCACGGCCGGCTTTCACTTCCGAGATCAGGGCATGGTTGCGCAGACAGGTCGGCACAGGATGATGATCGATATACTCCCCGACCATGGCCTTGGTGTCTTCATACCAGTTGGATTCGTACTCTTTTCCATAGGCGTTCTGGGTGTAGGTCTTCAAATGCAGGAAATAGGCGCCGACCGGTCCGTAACCGTCCTTGAAACGCGCCAGCACAATACGGTTTTCCATCTGCGTCATCTTGGCGCCGGCCTGGATCGAAAGGGCATACGCGGAACCACTGCTCCACGGGGCGTACCAGGTGCGACCCATGCCTTCACCCACCGAACGTGGCTTGAAGATGTGCGAGGCGCCGCCGGCGCTTACGATAACCGCCTTGGCGCGAAAAACATGAAAGGCGCCGGTGCGGACGTTGAAACCGACCGCGCCACCGACGCGATTTGGTTTCTTTTCATCCATCAGCAGGTGGGTCACCATGATGCGGTTATAGATTTTGTCCGCGGATTTGCGCGCGGCATCGGCGACGATGGGCTTGTAGCTCTCACCGTGGATCATGATCTGCCACTTGCCTTCGCGCTGGTAACGCCCGGTCTTGGGGTTACGCATGAATGGCAGACCCCACTCCTCAAACTTGTGCACCGCGGAATCGACGTGGCGGGCCATGTCAAAAGCCAGGTCCTCGCGCACCAACCCCATCAGGTCGTTACGGGCGTAACGGACGTGATCCTCGGGGTTATTTTCACCCCACTGCGTACCCATGTAACAGTTGATGGCGTAAAGACCCTGGGCAACTGCACCGGAGCGATCTATATTGGCTTTTTCCGCCACAACGATCTTCAGGTCACGGCCCCAGTACCTGGATTCGTAGGCCGCACCCGTACCGCCCATGCCACCGCCGACAACGAGGATATCGCAGTCTTCATAAACTGTTTTGGCACGCATCAGTAATATACTCCCTGCTTGAATTTGCCCGGCAGTTTTCGCAATCCGCCCGCGTAACCCAACACGTCCGGTTCATAACAGAGCAACTGGGAGTTCAGCGCCTCCTCATCGGGCACCGGCAGGCTGGCAAGGTCTTCGATTTTTTCTCCCCACTTCGCCGTGCAGATGGGTGAAACGAAGTTTTTCTCACGGCCGTCACGGAACCTGATCCTCCAGGAGATAGTGCCTTTTTCTTCTTCGCGAAGCACCCGGACGCTATGGCCCAGCGGTGCGAAATCAGCGTAACCACGCACATCGATAGCGTTTTGTGGGCAGGCCTTCACACAGGAGTAACATTCCCAGCACATATTGGGTTCAATGTTGGTGGCGCGGCGGAGTTTTTTGTCGATGTGCATGATGTCAGACGGGCAGATATCGACACAATGTCCACAACCGTCGCAGCGGGTCATATAGACAAATGTTGGCATGTTATTTCGTCTCCGGCATTAAGGACCACTGATTGTTGGAATCACTGATTCGTTGTTGGGTATTCAATAATTTTTGGGCTGCAACCGCTTGATGCCAAGGCCAAATTGGGCCGGCTTGTCCGCAGGCGCCGGCAGGCCGTCCCGCGAACCATCCGCCTTGGCCACACGTTTTTGAAAAGCCGCGGCGGGTTTGAAGAACATGTGGGCAAATTTGGACCACAACACGCTTCCAAAAAGCACTGTGCTGGCAACGATAAATAATACGAAGAAAAGATTCGACCAACCGCCAACGCCGGCCGTTTGGAGGAGCACGGACCATATAAGGGCAAATGTCGCCGTCGCAAGCAACGACAGGACGAACAGGTCAGCGGGCATCACGCGGTACCAGGGGTTGCCTTCCGCAGCAACGTCAACCCGGATGAAAAACCAGAACCAGTAACCCCCGGCACACAGCATAAGTGCACCCGCGTGCCACAATAGCGGCAGGATCGCGGGCGTGGGAGAATCGATAAAGACAAAGATCATGATCGCCGTGGTGGCGGCAAAAAGGATGAACCCATACATGGTGAGGAGGTGGGCAATCCTGCGGCGCTGGTTGCAAAACTCGGCAGAGGTCAAAACGTCCTCGGCTATTGTTTTGAGTAAAATTTCTACCTTTTCGACGCCCGAAACCGATCGGGTTGCCCTGGTCCTGGCCTTTTCCGCATTATTGAAGAAATATTTGGCACTCTTTTTATGGATGACATCGAGTAGGGTGCCGCCGCCGACGAGTAGAATCATCACCATCAACCCCTTCT
>JBFZEL010000166.1:0-6975 GCA_041306925.1 Lysobacterales bacterium | reverse complement strand
CCGTAGGTATTGAAAATCCTGGCCACCTTGATTTGCGTGTTGTGTTGGCGGCGGTAATCAAAGAACAATGTTTCGGCGCAACGTTTACCTTCGTCATAGCAGGAACGGATACCGATCGGGTTTACGTTGCCCCAGTAGGACTCGGTCTGCGGATGTATTTCGGGATCGCCATACACCTCACTGGTCGATGCCTGCAAGATGCGTGCGCCGGTGCGTTTGGCCAGACCCAGCATGTTGATCGCGCCATGCACGCTGGTCTTGGTGGTCTGCACAGGGTCGCGCTGGTAGTGGACAGGCGATGCCGGGCAGGCCATGTTGTAAATCTGGTCGACTTCGACGTAAAGGGGAAAAGTCACGTCGTGACGCATGAGTTCAAAATTCGGGTGTTCGAGCAGGTGGGTTATGTTGCGCCGGGTACTGGTGTAAAAATTGTCCACGCATAACACATCGTGACCCTGGTTCAGCAATCTTTCGGACAGGTGGGAGCCGAGAAAGCCGGCCCCGCCGGTGATCAGAATTCTTTTTGACGATGCGCTCATGGTTTTCCTCAACTGGCTCCCCTCGCCCCATAAAACCCGATGGGGGCAGACACGATCCACCGCCGTCAGGCAGGGCACATATTAACACTCCGCTGCAGCAACAGCGCATGGGGTTGACAAGCGCGCCGTGATGATCCCTGCCCCCTGCGATACTGTCGTTTTCACCAAGAAAACTGACAGTTGCTGCGCTCATCTGCCGTCAAGACCGGGCGCATGATGATCACAAAAGTGAAAACCGGGGCCTATTTTTCAGAATTTTCATGGCATTAGGTACTGTTGTACATCTTGTACATAATTATTAAGTGATTATAATACGGCTACCAAGACAAGGATTGTCGCAGGAGCAGGGAAGTGCGTATCTTAAAGGGATTTATATCTTTACTGGTTGTTTTTACTCTCAATTTGGTCAGCGGACCAACTTATGCCCAGTCTGAACAGGGCCAGACTTCACGTGTCTTCGGCCATGGCCAACCCAAGAACATAAGCGATTTGCCCGCCGGCAAATTACGGCAACGGCTGCAATCGTTGCCGCCACAGGCCAGCGGCAAAGCGTTACAGTGGTTGCAGGATTTTTCATTTCCCGAGACCGATCTCGACACGCTTGAGATCGATGATAACGGTGGTGTTTATTACGGCGACACCTTGCTGCCGGAATCGGCACAGGTCGACACGATTACAGCCGATGCCGTTCCCCAGGAAACGCTCGCTGATGCTTTTTTGCTGCACAGCCGCCCCGGTTCAGCCAATGTCGTTTATATCGACTTTGACGGCGCGACCATTACCGGCACCGCCTGGAATGGCAACTATGCACAACTCGACGCACTGGCCTATAACGTGGAAGGCGACAGAAACACGTTCAGCGACTTGGAAAGAGCCCGCATCGTGGACATCTGGCACCGGGTCGCGGAAGACCTGGCGCCCTACGATATCGACGTGACCACTGAAAGACCTGCGGTCTTCACTCCGACCACCGGAACCATACTGGTGACACACAGCATTGATGCCAATGGTCGCGCCATCAATTGCACGGGTTGTGGCGGTGTTGCCTACGTGAACGTTTTCGGGCGCTCCAACTACCACACCTATTACTCTCCGGCGCTGGTTTTCTATGACAAGCTGGGAAGTGGCGGAGAAACCTATGTTGCCGAAGCCTCAGCGCATGAGTTTGGTCACAACCTGGGCCTGTCGCACGATGGAACGACCGCTGGAACCACCTATTATGGCGGCCACGGAAGTGGCCTGGTTTCATGGGCGCCGATCATGGGCAACAGCTACAACAACAACGTCACCCAATGGAGCAAGGGCGAGTATCCCAACGCCAACCAGCCCCAGGATGACCTGGCCGTCATCGCAGCCAAACTCGGCTACATAGCGGACGACCACGGTGATACACCGGCGAGCGCCACCGCCCTGGCAGTCGATCTTAATGGCGCCGTGTTGGCTTCCAACCCTGAACTGGATCCGTATAACACCCTGCCGGAGAACAAGGGTGTCATTGATTCGGCGGATGACGTCGACGTGTTTTCTTTCGTCGCTGGCGCCGGCACCGTCAGCCTGACGATCAACCCGTCCTGGGACGCGTTCTATCGCACCACCAGCCGCCGTGGCGCCAACCTTGACGTTGAGGCCGAATTGCTCAACCAGGCCGGCGCGACCATTGCCTATAACGAACCGGTAAACGACACCAGGGCGGTCATCACCACCACCGTCGGCGCGGGGACGTATTACCTGCACATCAGCGGTGTCGGCAACGCGGGGACGCCGTACAGCGACTATGACAGTCTTGGTCGATACTATATCAATGGCTCAATACCGGTCGCGGCTCCAGATAGCACTTCACCCGTGCCAAACCCGATGACCTGGTCAAACGCGCCGGCCGCAGTATCGGATTCCGCCATCAGCATGACCGCCACGACCGCCGTCGATGACATCAGCGCGGTTGAATATCGTTTCCTCTGCGTTGCCGGCGATGTGCAATGCAACAGCGCCAGCAGCGGCTGGCAAAGCAGCAGAAGCTACACCGCCACGGGGCTGACGGCGAGCACGGCATATAGCTTCCAGACCCTGGCGCGGGACCAGGCGGGTAACGAAACCGGCCGCTCCGCAATCGCCAGCGCGACTACCGCTGCGCCGCCGCCTTACACAAACTACCAGGCAAACGGTGAAACGATCGTCGCGGGTACCCTCACAGGCACTTATACCAATACCTTCAGCGATGACGGTTCGAGCCAGGGCATCAGGGAAGTTCTATCGGGCGGCAAACCGGCCGTTCGGTACTCCTACCTGGAGCATCGCTGGAATTTCAATGTCGGCACCGGCAGCACGGTCACGCTTTACGTCAATGCGTGGAGCAGCGGGTCCAGCGATGGCGACACCTTCAGGTTCGACTATTCGGTGAATAACGGCGCCAGTTTCTCACCCTTGTTCATCGTTTCGTCGGCCTTGAACAGCAACCTGCAAATAGCGAATATTCCGGGCTCACCCAGTGGTTCGATCATTATCCGCGTGGTTGATACCGACCACACCCAGGGACGCACTGAGCTTAACAGCATCAATGTCGATCATCTGTACATCCAGGTGGGTAATCCTTCAAACGACCCGCCGAATGGCCAGCCAACCAGCCTCAACGCAAAAGCTGTTGCATACGACCGGGTCGATCTGAGCTGGAGCAACAGCTCAAGCAATGAATCCGGCATCAAGGTCGAGCGCTCGCCCAACGGCAGCGATGGCTGGAGCGTAATCGCCGATCTTCCAGCCGCAAGCAGCGGCTACAGCAATACCGGCGTGGCGGCCCAGACCACCTATTATTACCGGGTGAGCGCCTATACCCAGCCCCAGTTGATCTCGGCCTATGCGAGCGCCAGCGCCACGACACCGGCCGCGCCCCAGCTGAGCCTGGCCGCCCAGGGTTACAAGGTCAAGGTGCAGAATCATGTCGGCCTGAGCTGGGATGGCTCGAACAGTGTCAACATTTATCGAAACGATGTTCGCATTGCCACGGTTAGCAGCGGCAACAGTTATGACGACGCCATCGGTAAAAGCGGTGGTACTTTTAAGCACAAGGCGTGTGACACCGTCAGCGGTGCCTGCTCCAACGTAACGACCACCGTCTTTTAATTGCACCCTGCAATATTTCAAGGCCACCTTCGGGTGGCCTTTTTTTACGGGTGATAGGCTTTGCTCCCGATCATCAGCTCCGGCCACAACGCGTGCGCCAATGCCTGTCGTTGCAGTTCACTTTCAGGTTCCGGATCCGGTCGAAGGGCGGAACCAGGTTCATACAGGTGGGTTTGTATAGGCAGTTTAGGCTGCATGATGACCACTTTTCCGGGCACCATCCAGGCTTGCATATCCTTGTATTGCATCTGTGCACGGCCGGCGCCCAGGGCATATTCCGGCAGTGTCAGGTCATAGCCGATGGCTGGATGCCGGCTGTCCACGCCCATCAGCGAGAGCAGGGTCGGCAACAGGTCAAGCTGACTGGTGATACCCGGCACGATCCGGGGTTCTATGCCAGCACCCAAAATGACACCGGGAATATGAAAATGCTCGATGGGTATGCGCTCGGCGCCCTTTACCCGGGAGTTGTGATCGGCGATTACCAGGAATACCGTATTGTCCCAGTAACTGGACGACCTCGCCATTGACAGAAATTCACCGATGGCATAGTCGGCGTAAGCGACCGCCGTATCACCCGGGCCATCCGGACCGGTGCGGGTTTCCACCCTGCCGGAGGGAATCTCAAACGGCTTGTGGTTGCTGGATGAAAACACCAGGCTGAAAAACGGTTGATCGCCCTGGCTCTCGAAATACTCGTGCGCCTTCAATAAGAGGTCTTCATCGGAAACACCCCAGGTGGCTGTGAACCGCGGATTTGCATAATCCTTCTGATCGATAACCGTCTGGAAACCGTTGTTCATGAAGAAACGGCGCATGTTGTCAAAATGCGCCGACCCGCCATAGATGAAACTGGTCTGGTAGTTCTGTTGCGCCAACAGACCGGCGATGGTAAAAAAATTCTTCTGGGTTTCAGTCCGCTTGACCACGCCTAGTTTTGGGGTGGGCGGAAAACCCGAAATGATCGCTTCGATGCCGCGCACCGAACGGGTCCCGGTGGCGTAGAGTCGCTCGAACCAGATACCCTCGTCGGCCAGTGCGTCCAGGTTCGGCGTCAGGTCCTTGCCCCCCAGGCGGCCGACAAATTCAGCACCGAGGCTCTCCTCCAGGACGATCACGAGGTTCAATGGCCGGTCCAGGCGCCGCGTTGCGGTCTGGTCGTGCAGCGTCGGTGTCGCGCTTTGCAGATCGACCTTGCCGTCCAGACCGGCAGTTTCCGCGACGATCCGCATTACCTCTTGCCTGTCCATCCTGCCGTATGTGGCCGACCCGCTCCCGGCGTCACGGTTCTGCTCGTAAATCGCGTAGATCAGGGTATAAGGGGAGCTGAGCGGCAACTGGTTGACCATGGAATCGGTGCTGAAGGCCACGGTGCTTGGGTTGACCGGGTGGTGGTCCAGCGTCGAGCGGATCATCGCGAATATCGCCAGCACAACGAGCGGCGTCAGCAAAAAGGCGCCTGGAAATGGTTGATAGACCGGGGCCTGTACAGCGCTGCGGGTCATGCGCCAGGCCAGTAGTGCGCAAATCAGGGTGAATGTTCCGACAGCGGCCATCAGCAGGCTGTACGACGCCAGCAACGTGGACAGGACCTCGCGCGGATGCACCAGGTATTCAACATAGACATAGTCGGGACGGGAATCGTACTGGTCAATAAAGGGAACTGTACCCAGTTCGATCCACAAGACGAACAAGGTGACCATCACCAGGTAAACTCGCAGAGACGTCACACCCTTTTTAAAGCCCGCCATCCAGGGCGCCAGCAACAGGGCCGGACCCATGAGCATGCCCATCAGGACAAGATCAAAGCGGATGCCCTGCAAAAGGATAAACCAGGTGCCGCCGGTGGGTCCGACCCGGTCCCAGTACCAGGCCATCGTCGCGATACGCGACAGGCTCAGCACCAGCATCAGCATGACGATGACCCGTGCGGGCACAAGTAGTGTCCGTAAGGCGCTATGGAAACCTGCTAACAGCACGTGATGCGTACTTATAGATGGATAAACCGAAAATAGGCAAAGTTCTGCTGATTGCCCGAGGGGGTAAGATGAGCCTCACGACCCGTTTCCAGCAACACGAATTCCGCCCCCAGTTCGGCGGACAGCTTTTCAGCATCATATTGAACGATATCAAGCCCACTGCACCGCGCGGGTCCGTCAAGCGCAAAAGTCAGCATGACAAGGTGTCCACCGGGTGCGAGCGCCTGTTTGAGCACATCGACATAAGCTTCCCGGTCCGCCCCTTTGGTCAGAAAGTGAAATACGGCACGGTCATGCCAGAGGGCATACCGCTGCGGCGGCCTGAAACGGATGACATCCTCTTCGTACCAGTGTACCCGGGCCCCCGCCTGGGCCAGCCTGTGCTTGCTGTGCGCCAGCGCAGCGGCAGAGAGATCCAGCACACTGACGTTGGTATACCCCCGTTCGCACAACCTGTCCACCAGGGTGGATGCGCCCCCGCCAATATCGATGACCGGCGCATCAAGCGGCACAGCGGTCTTGTCGATAAGCGCCAGCGACAGATGCGGTTCGAGCTGGTACCAACTCACCGCGAGCGGCGACTTTTCCCGGTAAACTTTTTCCCAGTGTTCCTTGCTTTCAGACATGTGCAAACCCCGTAAACCAGTGGATTATAGTAACAAACCCTGGCATCACATAACTCTCCAGACTCCGATACCGCATAAAAGGATAGGCTCCAACCCGGCCGACGAACTGTCCCTGATTTGCATGGTCAGAATTTGTAAGTCTGATTTGCTATAGTATTTCTCCCGGTTCGGGAGTTTTTCAAAGCCGGGAAGCGCACCATCAGGAGTACCGGAAATGGACACAACAAGGCTTTTTCTCACCGTTTTTACACTGCTTTTCAGTTTCGCCACTTTGTCGCCAGCCTGGGCAAAAAAGGATCTTCCTGCCGTTAACGATGAAGGTATGGAACTCGTTAAAAATTCCGAACTGGCCACCGTCTATGCCGACCCGGGCGCCAACCTTGGCGTCTACAAACGCATCATGCTGCTCGATGCGACGGTCGCGTTCAAGAAGAACTGGCAACGTGACCAGAACCGCAGCAACCCCCTCAAGGTCAAGGACAAGGACATGGTTAAGATCCAGCAGGACGTTGCTGAACTGTTTCGCGAAGTCTTCACCAAGCAACTGGTCGAGGGCGGCTATGCCTTGGCCGATGGGCCTGGAGAAGACGTGCTGCTGGTCAAACCGGCCATTGTCGACCTCTATGTTAACGCGCCGGATATTCAAAGCTCGACCATTACCAGGAGTTATTCCGAATCCGCTGGCGAGATGACACTCAACCTCGAACTTTATGA
>JBFZEL010000165.1:0-9303 GCA_041306925.1 Lysobacterales bacterium | reverse complement strand
TTGGCCTGCTGGCGTATTTCTGCACCGCTGGGCGGCGGTTTGGTCGCACATGCCGGCATGACGAGCAGCAGGCTCGCGGTGGTTGCGGCGCATAAAATACGCGCCGGCAGCCGCGTCCCGCGAAGTCGAATGGTTGCAAACCGCTGGCCGGTCATGTCAGCTTGCTCAATGGAGTTTCAGGATCAGCCAATCGAGCTTGGCGCTAACCCGCAGGATAATGCGACGCAATATTTGAATCACTTCGCCGCTGTCGGTATATACCGCTCCCTGGCCTTTTGCACCCGATGCCAGGAAAATGTCCCTGTCCTTCGCGTCGGGCAGTAAACGTACCGCGAGTGCGTAGGGCGGGATGGGCGCAACACCACCAGCGGGGTTCATGTTACCGATCGGTAACTGTCCCTGCGCCGTGGCCCACATGATGGAATCCACCTTGCACTTGACGATGCGGCCCGGATACATTTTAAAAGCCACTTCCGCTTCCTGGCCCGGCTTGATCTTGCGTACTTCATTCTGGTTGAAAATGGCGAGAATCCACTGTTCATCCTCGACGAAATTCATGGCTGGCACCATCGGCAGCGGCACGGCCATCGTGCCTGGACGCAGGGTGAGTGCGATCACGGTGCCATTGGCGGGTGCGCGGTAGGTGGTTTGGCTGAGTTGCCAGTTGGCATCAGCAAGCTGGGCTTCAGCGCTGGCGATCTGGGCTTTCACACTCGCCACTTCGTCCTGGTCACCGTCGGGTGTGCGCGCGGCCAGTTTCTCGCGGGCCTGGGCCTCGGAGGACACGACAGAGGCCAATTGCCCTTCAAGATTGCTGACCTCGGCTCGGGCCTGTTCGAAATCGAACTTGTTGCCGGCACCGGATTCAGCCAGTTCCTGGAACTGCTGCAGACGTAGCCGCGCCAGGGTCAGTTGCGACTGGATGGCCTGTTTCTGCCCGGTCGCGCTTTTCAGTTGTTCTGCGTAATTCCGGGAGTTTGCCTCGGCAGTCACCAGTTGGGCCTGTAACTGGTCAAGCTGGGCTTCGAAATTCCTCACCGCTATCGCATACGGGGTCGGGTCGATCTGGAACAAAATGTCGCCTTTTTTAATGGGGCTGTTGGGTTCGATGGGAACCTCGGTGACCAGTCCGCGTACCGGCGGATTGATCGGCACGACGTAGTTGACCACACGGATGTCGGCTGACGAGGGCGCCACGATATTCAGCACGAGGATCAAGAGTGTCAGCCCGATGATGGGTAAGGTGATCGTTATAACCTGGGTGGTTATGTTCCATGGCAGCCACTTGAACTTGAAAAAGACCAGCCAGGCGAAAAAGGCATAAATACCGAGAAGGATAATTTCCATGGATTACGCCTTGCCTGTTGCGGGTGGGTTGGCCAGGCGGGATTCCAGCTCTGTAACCTGCTGACGAAGCCGCTTCAGTTCTGCGCCGTCAGCCGCTGACTCATCGTGATGACCATCGCCGTGCGGCACCTTGTCGGTGCCGTAAGCCAGTTTGTGGAGCACCGGCTTGGTATAGGCCAACAACCAGGCCAGCGGCCACAGCAACCCGCCGAAAAAGAGTGACAATATGCACAGGACCTGTATCGCATCGGTCTGCGGGTGTTGTCTCTTTTCGGCGATTTTTTCCGGCAGGATATGCACCAGCCAGAAGACGCTAATGCCTACCACGGGTGCAACGATCAGCACCACCCATGCGAGTATATTCGCTGCGGTATCGAGTGCCTCACCCTTGAACATCGAGGCCTGTGCAAGCATTGGCAACATACCCAGAAGCAGGGCAGGCAGCCAGCGCAGGTGACGGTACCCTCTGCGGGATGGCTGGGGGCAGCCGGGCAAGGGTCGTTGGGTGTTATGGTTGACATTCATGGCAGATCTTCCTACAGGCGAATCAGGGTGGCCCGGCGCGTTATACAGGACTCTCACAGAAATATGCAACTCCCGAACATGGAGCGTGCGATTTTACGGCGCAGTTTAGCGTAAAGCATGCAGCCACGTAACTCGTAAATTTCCCAGCTAAAGGCATTAAATACATTAGCCTTAATGCTTGCCTTCAGCCGGGAATCCTCTGCAATCCGACTCATGCCCATTCATGTTTTGCTACCGGAAAGCAATAGGGTTACGTGCACGACACCTTCGGCAAATTCCTGGCTGTACGGTATGCCACTCCGGCGCAAGACCGCGAGCATACCCTTGTTTTCGGGCAGGACCTCGGCATGGAACTGTGCTATTCCCTGCTGCCGGGCGATCCCTGCAAGATGCCTGAGCGTCATGGCCGCAATGCCAAGACCCTGGTAGTCCTCTTCCACCAAAAAGGCGACCTCGGCACGGTCCGGGGGTTCTGCAGGGCCAAAGGTGATATAGCGCCCCGCACCGATGATCTTTTCACCTGACGCGCACTGCAGACAGGTTACCAGCGCAACCGTCTGCTCAAAGTCTACCTCCGTCGCCGTCTTCAACTCTTCCCGGGAGAGGTCTTTTTTATTGCCAAAGAAACGCAGGTAGATGGTTTTTTCATCGAGCTCCCTGAAGGCTGTCAGCAGGGCATCCTTGTCGTCGGGCCTGATTGCCCGGAGCGTTACCGGTATTCCGTTCTTGAGTGTCTCCCGGGTAGTGAATCCTTGCGCGCCTGTCATCCGCCCTCCTTGTCTTGAATCATTTGTGGACCCCTGAATGTACCATTAATTGCGCTGCAGGACACAGCCTGACCCGCACCCGCGCGGAACCCGGATAGTTTCGGGTCACCGGCAGAAATATGTGCCGGGGACCGCGGGCGATGAACCCGTGCCGGTCACCCGCCGTGGTGCATTTCTGCCCGCGGTCCAAGCCCGTAAATTCCCACACGGAGCACCGTATTTTTACGAGTATCACCGTCAGCCGGGTTTGACTAACATCAACCCTTAAGTTGACTTGCCGGGACTGGCGTTTTCGCGCGCAGGTCGGGTCTTCGGGTAATGGAATATTCTCGGGGTGCAAAATGCTATGGCTTGAACTGGCTGTTTTCCTGGCCTGCATCGTCATCGGTGCGCGTATCGGTGGTATCGGCCTGGGAGCAATTGCCGGCTTCGGACTGGTGATTTTCGTTTTCCTGTTCCGCCTGCCGCCCGGGTCACCGCCGGCCACGGTTCTGGGTATGATCATCGCCGTCATCACCGCGCTGGCGGTGCTGCAGGCGGCCGGTGGTCTCGATTTTTTGGTGCAGACTGCCGAATCCCTGCTGCACCGCCGACCGCAGCAGGTTACCTTGCTCGGACCGGTGGTTACATATCTGCTGGTATTCGCTGCCGGCACCACGCACGTGATCTATGCTTTGCTGCCGGTCATAGCCGAAGTTTCAAAGCGTGCGGGGATCCGCCCTGAACGCGCCATGTCCATGAGTGTGATCGCTTCCATGCAAGGTGTGATTGCATCTCCCGTTTCGGCTGTCACCGTCGCGCTGGCCGGTGTGCTGGCGGTCAAGGGCGTGGCCCTGACGCAAATATTGATGATCATTATTCCGTCCACCCTCATAGGGGTTGCCGCCGGCATCCTGTCGGTGTGGTGGCGCGGTCTCGAACTGGACGTGGATCCGGGCTACCTGGAGCGGCTTGCGCAAGGCCAGCTCAAGCCCGTCGAGGCCAGTGTTCCGCTGCAGGGCCTGGCCCGCCAGCGGGCGATCGGTTCATGTGTCGTGTTCATGCTGGCGATCGTGGCGGTGGTGGCGATCGGCATGTTCCCGAATTTACGTCCCGAGTACCAGAAGCTGGTGGAAGGCGTCACCGAGACCGGCCAGGTCGAGATGGGCCGCGCGATCATGATCGTCATGCTGTGCGCCGCAGGCCTGATGATGGTCCTGTTCAAGGCCAGCGCGGAAACAGCGGTCAAAGGCAGCATGATGAAAGGTGGCCTGGTGGCGATCATTTCGATCCTGGGCGTGTCCTGGCTGGGGTCATCGTTCATCGAGGCGAATGAAACCCAGATCGTCGCGGCCATTTCCTCGCTGATCCAGACGCAGCCCTGGATATTCGCGCTCGGTCTTTTCGGCCTGTCGATACTGCTGTTCAGCCCGGCCGCGACCATCGTGATCCTGGCCCCGGTCGGGATCGCCCTCGGGCTTGGGGCCGACGATATTATCGGCGCCTATCCGTCGGTCAATGGCCTGTTTTTCCTGCCGACCTACGGGACCATCCTGGCCGCCGTCTCTTTTGACCAGACCGGCACCACGCGGATCGGCAAATACCTGCTCAATCACAGTTTCATGCTGCCCGGTCTGGTTACCACCGTGGTCGCCACACTGACTGCGCTCGGGCTAAGTTACGTACTGCTTTAATTAAAGGAGGATTTATGCATCGTTTTATCCTGGTCGTGACGACCATCACGCTGGTCCTGCTGAGTTCGCCCGGTCGGGCTGAAGACAAGTTCCGTATCGAAAAGGACCTGCTTGGTGAGAAACAGGTGCCCGTTGAGGCCTATTACGGTGTGCAAACCGCCCGCGCGCTGGAAAACTTCCAGATATCCGGCATTCCGGTCAACCACTATCCGGGCTTTGTGGAAGCCTGGGCGTTGGTGAAACTGGCGGCGGCCAAAGCCAACCACGATGTCGGCGCGATGGATGCCGAGACGCTGGCCGCAATCGAGAAGGCCAGCAAAGCGTTGCTGGAGGGCAAGTACCACGACCAGTTCCTGGTCGACTTCTACCAGGGCGGGGCGGGCACCTCGACCAACATGAACGCCAACGAGGTGATGGCCAATATCGCGCTGGAACTCAGCGGCCACGCCAAGGGCGAATACGGCATCGTCGATCCGCACGACGACCTGAACATGTCGCAGTCGACCAATGACTCCTACCCGACCGCGCTGAAGGTGGCGTTCCTGCTGCGCAACGACAAGCTGATCGGGGAACTGACCACGCTGGCCGCTGCCTTCCGCGCGAAGGGTGATGCCTTTTTGACCATCGTAAAAATGGGACGGACGGAGTTGCAGGATGCCGTGCCGATGACCGTAGGCCAGGAGTTTCACGCCTTTGCATCATCGCTGGAGGCGGAGATCAAGCTCCTGCGTGACGCGGAAAAGTACCTTTATGAAATCAACATGGGCGGCACCGCGATCGGCACCGGCCTGAATGCGCCCGCGGGTTATGCCGAGCGTTGCGCGGCGCACCTGGCGGAACTGACCGGCAAGCCCATCGTGCCCGCCAAGGATATGCTCGCGGCCACCTGGGACCAGCAGGGCTTCGTGGTTTATTCGGCCGCCCTGCGCAGCGTTGCGGTCAAGCTTTCCAAGATCGCCAGCGACCTGATCCTGCTGAGCTCCGGGCCGCGCGCGGGCCTGTTTGAGATCAACCTGCCCGCCGTCCAGCCGGGTTCCTCGATCATGCCCGGCAAGGTCAACCCGGTGATCCCGGAACTGGTCAACCTGGTCGCGTTCCGCGTGATGGGTAACGACTACGGCGTGAATATCGCCGCGCAGCACGGGCAACTGCAACTCAATGCCTATGAACCGCTGGTGGCGCTCTCGGTGATGGAGTCGCAGCACCTGCTGTTCACCACCTCGCGTACCTTCCGCACGCTGTGTATCGACGGCATCACCGTCAACGAAGACGTGCTGGAACAGTACATGGAGAGGACCGTAGGTATCGTAACCGCGCTGAACCCGGTCATCGGCTACGAGCGCGCGACCGAACTGGCCGCCGAGGCCTACCGCTCCGGCAAGGGTCTGCTGGAGATCATCCGTGAGCAGAACATTCTTACCGAGGAACAGATCAAGGAACTGCTGGACCCGGTCAAACTGACCGGTTTGAAAGTTAACGAAACAAAATGACATCTTCCCAACTAACAGGAGTAACGTTATGAAAATCTCTAGAAGTACAGTGGTCACCGGCTTGGCAATGCTGCTTTGCGGCTCGCTTTACGCAGCGGACGCGGATAAACCCAAGATCGTCATTGTCGCAACCGGCGGGACGATCGCCGGTTCGGCGGAATCCGCCACGGATGCCGGTTACCAGTCGGGCGCCGTTGGTGTCGATATCCTGATCGCGGCCGTGCCGCAACTCACGGATCTGGCCGTTGTGGGTGGCGAGCAGGTCGCCAGCATCGGCAGCCAGGACATGAACGACGAGGTCTGGCTGAAGCTGGCCAACCGCGTCAACGAAATCCTCAAATCGCCGGATGTCGACGGCGTCGCCATCACGCACGGCACGGACACGCTCGAGGAAACCTCCTACTTCCTGAACCTGGTGGTCAAGAGTGACAAGCCGGTCGTCATGACCGGTTCTATGCGCCCGTCCACCGCGATGAGCGCCGATGGCTCTTTGAACATTTTCAACGCTGTGGCGATTGCCGCCGACCCGACCGCCAAGGGCCGCGGCGTGCTGGTCGCCGTCGATGACGACGTCCACAGCGCACACGATATCATCAAGACCCACACGACCGATGTCGCGACCTTCAGCTCCAAGGAGCCGGGCCTGGTCGGTGCCGTGCTGTTCGGCAAAACCACCTGGTACCGCAGCCCGCTGGATGTGCACACCGTCAACAGTGACCTGTCGGTCGAGGGCGCAACGACGCTGCCGCGTGTCGACATTATCTACGCGCACGCCAATATGTCGCCTGACCTGATCGACGCCGCTGTATCCAATGGTGCGAAGGGCATCGTGATCGCCGGTGTCGGTGACGGCAACATGACCGCTCCGGCGCTCAAGGCCGTCGAGCGGGCAGTGGCCAAGGGTGTCGTAGTCGTGCGTTCCTCCCGCGTCAATGGCGGCATCATCCGGCGCAATATCGAAACCAACGATGATGCAATGGGCACGGTCGCCTCGATGGAGCTGAACCCGGCCAAGGCGCGTGTGCTGCTGCAGTTGGTGCTGATGAAGACCAGTGAAGCGGCAAAGGTACAGGATTACTTCAACCGTTACTGATGCGGTCGTGCGAGCCCCTGGCGCGGGTAAGCATTGGCAATCACTCGTTATTGAAATCGGCGACCGGTCGCGAGGCCGGTCGCCAGTTTACAGGACTGACTTATGAATTGGTTTCTGCACGCGTTGCAAGCACACCCGGAGATTGCTTTCTTCCTGGTGCTGGGGTTGGGTTACCTGTTGGGCAAGTTACAGCTGGGCAGCTTCAAGCTGGGCGCCGTGACCGGCACGCTGCTCGCCGGTGTGCTGGTGGGTCAGCTTGGCATCACCTTGCCGGATGAGGTCAAGCAGTGCTTCTTCCTGCTGTTCCTGTTCGCCATCGGCTTCCGCACCGGTCCGCAGTTCTTCCGCGGTCTGAAGAGCGACGGTCTCGCGCACACGGCGCTGGCGACCATCGTCGCCACCACCGGCCTGCTCGTGGCCTGGCTGGTGGCGGTGCTGTTCGGCTATGACGCAGGCACTGCCGCCGGGCTGATTGCCGGCTCACTGACCGAATCGGCAACCATCGGCACGGCCATGGACGCGATCGCAGGTCTTGACCTGCCTGCCGGCGGACAGGCAGTTCTCAACAACAATATCCCGGTGGCCTTCGCCGTCACCTACCTGGTGGGCGTGATCGGCGCTGCGTGGGTGCTGTCACAACTCGCTCCCTGGCTGATGCGTGTAGATCTCGCCGAGGAATGCCGCAGGCTCGAGGAGCAGATGCAGGGCAGCGTACGCGCACCGATGTCGGCGCGGCGGGAGTTCGAATTGCGCGCCTACGCGGTAGATCCTGGTTCCCGTTTTGTGGGTTGCAGCCTCGCTGATCTGGAGACATCTACAGCGGGCATAAGGATATACGTAGAACAGGTTCGCAGTCGCGGACAGATCGTTGCGAGTCGCGATGTGAAGGTGCTCAAGGCGGGGGACGTGGTGGCGATCGTCGGGCGACGCGAGCAACTCGTCGAGGTGCTCGAGGCTCCCGGCAGCGGTTTGCGCGAGGTGGACGATCTCGAACTCCTCGACCTGCCTGCCGATGTTGTGGATGTGGTGGTAACGAGCAAGGCAATCGACGGGCGAACGCTTGCTGATCTTGCGCAGGACGAAGTCTCGCGTGGCGTGTTTCTGCGGCGGATCACACGGGCGGGCACAGCTATGGGTGGGTTTCCAGACACGGTGGTGCATCGGGGTGATGTGCTGACACTCTGCGGGTCTGTCACAAACACGGCACGTGCAACCGAGGTCATTGGCGTGTCGGACCGGGCCACGGACGCGACCGACATGCTGGTGGTTGCGACCGGCATCGTCGCCGGGGCACTGATCGGCTTGCCGGCACTGCATATCGGCGGCGTGGAAATCGGCCTGAGTTTTCCCGTCGGCGTGCTGCTCGGCGGACTGGTCTGCGGCTGGTTGCGTTCGGTGCAGCCACGCTGGTTCGGCCGCGTGCCGGGGCCGACACTGTGGATTTTTGAATCGCTCGGGCTCGCGGGTTTCGTCGCCGTGGTCGGCCTCAACGCCGGGCCGGATTTTGTGCAGGGCCTTAAAACGAGCGGCCTGAGCCTGGTCGCGGCGGGCGCGATCACGATTACTGCGGCCCTGCTGGTCGGCGTGCTGGCCGGCCGTTACCTGTTCAGGATGCATCCGGGTGTGTTGCTCGGCGTATGTGCAGGGGCCTGCACGGCCACCCCGGCCCTCGCAGCGATCCAGGAGACAGCCCGCAGTTCGGTGCCGTCGATCGGTTATGGCGTGGCCTATGCCGTGGGTAACGTGCTGTTAGCCATATGGGGCACCGTGATTGTTGCAATCCTGGGATAAGCGGGAGTGGATCAGCGAAGCAAAGCGGAAACCGGGCCCGCGACGCGGGGTTACCAAGGAATCGGTCGCTGGTTTTGACCGGCGATAACCATCAACCTCGGCCGAAGCCGAAACGGAGTGAATCATGAAAGTGGAAAGATTACGCGAATACGAAGGGCTGAGTCCATTCGAGATCAAGGACTTTCTCGCCAAGGCAGCCATCCGGACCGCCGGCAAGTCCGAGGGCAAGGCGGCGGTCGCATATCTGAACGCGGGACGCGGAAACCCGAACTGGATCGCGACCGAACCGCGTGAAGCGTTTTTCCTGCTCGGGCAGTTTGCCATTCTCGAGAGCAAACGCGTAATGGATCTGCCACCCGGTGTTGGTGGCATGCCCAAGGCGCGGGGCGTCGCCGCTCGGTTATCCGCCTGGCTTGGGGAAAACCCTGAAATGCCGGGCGCCGCGTTCCTCGGCGCACTGGTGCCGTGGGCCGTGGAGAAATTCGGTTTCGATGCCGACACCTTTGTACACGAACTGGTGGACTCGATTATCGGTGACAACTACCCGGTGCCCGATCGCATGCTGGTGCACAACGAGCAAGTCGTGCATGAATACCTGCAGTGGGCGATGTGCGGTC
>JBFZEL010000164.1:0-11904 GCA_041306925.1 Lysobacterales bacterium | reverse complement strand
GGAATCGACGCTTTTGGAGTGTCCTTTGTCACATTTGTCATAATTTTTGTACCTTGCTGCCTGGCATGAAAAAAGCTGTCACCCGGCCTGTCGATCCAGGCAATGTGCAAGAGTAATTGTGTTGCCTGTAAATATCCATCGGTGATTGTCTGCAAACGCAACCGGAACCACCGGGATTGCCCACGCGCTGAAAATCGGCTGGCTGGCGCGGATACTGCCGGCGCTGAATTGATCCAGCCACGAGCGGGTTGACACAACATGCAATTTTAAAGGGTCAACACCATGCGGATTGACAACACTGTCACTTGAAGTGACTATTTGGCATCTGATCAATTCTTTACCTGGCTATCTGTCAATTACCGCTACCAATAACAAGGAATAAACCATGTACTTGCGGACCCTGGATTTCGCCGTTGTAGCCATCTATGCCATCGTCCTGCTGGTGCTCGCCCAGTGGGTCTCACGCGAGAAAGCTGGTCATGAAAAGGATACACAGGATTACTTTCTGGCTAGCCGTGCGCTGCCCTGGTGGGCCATCGGCGCCTCGCTGATCGCGGCCAATATATCGGCCGAGCAGATCATCGGCATGTCAGGCTCTGCTTACGTGATGGGTATTGCCATTGCATCCTACGAGTGGACCGCAGCGATTGCCTTGCTGGTGGTTGGCAAATACCTGTTGCCGGTATTTCTGAAGCACGGGATTTACACCATGCCGCAGTTCCTCGAGCAACGTTATGATCACCGTGTGCGGATGGTTATGGCCACCTTCTGGCTGGGCGTGTACGTGTTTGTTAACCTCACCTCGATACTCTGGCTGGGCTCCCTGGCGATCAACTCGGTCACGGGCATGGACCAGAACGTCGGTCTGCTTCTGCTGGCCGCGTTTGCGATGGCGTATTCGCTCTATGGTGGTCTGAAGGCCGTGGCCCTGACCGATATTGTCCAGGTGGTTCTGCTGGTTTTCGGGGGTTTGCTGATCGCTTACATTTCGATGAACAGGATCTCTGACGGTGCCGGCGTGCTGGCCGGGTTCGGCATGGTGCTTGATGCGTTGCCTGAGAAATTCGACATGATCTTCACCAGGGACAGCCCCCACTACGACCTGCTGCCTGGTATATCGGTGCTGCTCGGCGGTCTGTGGGTCATGCACTTTTCCTACTGGGGTTTCAACCAGTACATCATCCAGCGCGCCCTCGGTGCCAGGAGTATACGCGAGGCTCAAAAAGGCATCGTGTTTGCGGCTTTTCTGAAAATGCTGATGCCCATCCTGGTCGTACTTCCGGGTATTGCAGCCATCATGCTCGTTCCGGACCTGTCTGCACCCGACAGGGCCTACCCGGAGGTGATGAAGTTATTACCGGTCGGCGTAAAAGGCCTGGTCTTCGCAGCACTGATCGCCGCCATCGTGTCATCGCTGGCATCGATGACCAATAGCATTTCCACCATCTTTACGATGGATATGTATGTTCATTACAAAACGGATAAAACCCAGAAACAACTGGTGCGTGTTGGCCGGATCGTGAGTTTCACCGCCATGGTCATTGCAGTGATCGTAGCCCGTCCCTTGCTGGGTAATTTTGACCAGGCCTTTCAGTACATCCAGGAATTTACCGGGTTCTTCACGCCCGGCATCACGGCGATTTTCGTGCTGGCGATATTCTGGAAGAAAACCACCGCGAATGGCGCACTTGGCGCCGCAATTGGTTCTGCGGTATTGTCACTGGGTTTCAAGCTGCTGTGGCCGGCGCTGCCGTTCATTGACCGGGTTGGCCTGGTATTCCTGATGGTTGTCGCCCTGGGTATGCTGATTTCGCTCTTGGAAGGTGGTAAGGACCATAAGGACGCCATCGACTACAGCGAGGTTGATATTTCAACCAGTGGCGGCTTCAACCTGGCTTCACTGGTCATCGTATTGATGCTGGCCGCGCTCTATATTGCCTGGTGGTGAGTCGAGACAGTCACTGATTCGTGGTCACTGATTCGTGAAGAGACTGGCCCTCACCCTGTTGCTGGTTTTTGTTTGCCTGTTTTTGGGCTGGCAACTCAGCAAGAGTCGGACGTTCCAGTTGTTTGGCGATCTCGTCAGCAGGGTGGACACCACCGAGCCAGTCGTGGCTTTGACTTTCGACGATGGGCCCATGCCCGGGCGGACACAGGCGATTCTGAAAATATTGGGGGATAACGATGTGAAAGCCTCGTTTTTCCTGGTCGGTGAAGCGGTTATTGCCCACCCGGAAGAAACGCGCATGATCATCGAGGCAGGGCACGAGGTCGGTAACCACTCTTTCACGCACCAGCGCATGGTATTCAAAAGCCGCGCTTTTATCGCCGCAGAACTGCAAAAAACCGAGGCTGCCCTGCGCCGCGCCGGTGCCGTGGGACCGATCCATTTCAGACCACCCTATGCCAGGAAACTGGTGGTTTTGCCGTATTACCTGTGGAAAAACGACATGCTCAGTATTACCTGGGACATCGAGCCTGAGATCTATGGTCGGGCAGACAATGCTGAACGTGACATCGCGCGACACGTCATCGACAACGTGAAGCCCGGGTCGATCGTGCTGCTGCATGTCATGTTCAAGTCCAGGGAGACTTCGATGAACGCCGTCGGGGATATCATCCAGGGACTGAAGGCCAGGGGCTTCCGGTTTGTTACCGTTTCAGAACTTATTGAATACCGTGATAATCAATAAACGTCGCCGGCAGATCCCAGGCCCCGCAACACCGTAGCACCGGCTTCGGTGTCACTGGCGTTGGCGCGAAACACATCAAACAGTTCCCTGCCCATACCATCGGTGCTGTTTGCGCTGCCCGGACCCGGATCCGGACGCCGCTGCAGTTCGGCCTCGGCAACATCAGCCTGCATGCTGCCGGCCTGGGCATCGATCAGCACCAGGTCACCATCCCTTATTTTTCCAATCAAACCCTTGTGCAGGGTGTCGGGTGTGACGTGAATCGCCGCCAGCACCTGCCCGGAGGCACCGGACATACGGCCATCGGTTAACAGGGCCACGTTCAGCCCGCTACCTTGCAACACCCGCATGAAAGGGGTTAACTGGTGCAATTCGGGCATGCCGTTGGCCGAAGGGCCCTGGTGTGTCAGCACCACCACCATGTCAGTGGTGAATTCGCCCCGGTTGAAGGCGTCCACAAATGCCTGTTGTGTATCAAAAACCCGTGCCGGAGCGTGGATACGGTGGTGTTTGGTTTTTACGGCTGAAATCTTGACGATCGCACGGCCGAGATTGCCCTGCACCAGGCGTAAACCGCCTTCAGGATCAAACGGATCGCTGGCCGGTCTCAGGATCTGCGTATCCGAAGAGTGTTGCGCCACTGCCTTCCAGCCAATGGTTTTGTCTTGCAGCACCGGTTCGCGGCAATAGTTGCGCAGACCTGCACCCATGATGGTCCGGACGTCGTCGTGCAGCAGGCCGGCATCCAGCAGGGAGGCCATGGTGAACCCCAGACCGCCGGCGGCATGGAAGTGATTCACATCGGCCTGGCCGTTCGGGTAAACACGCGCCATTAACGGCACCACCGAGGAAAGCTCTGCAAAATCATCCCAGTTGATGCGGATACCTGCCGCCGCCGCAATGGCGATAAGGTGAATCGTGTGATTGCTTGAACCGCCGGTGGCCAACAGTCCGACAATCGCATTGACGATGGCCTGCTCATCGACGATGTGACCGATGGGCGTGTAGTTTTCACCCGTTGGCAGCAGTTGCAGTACACGCCGGACGGCCTCAGCCGTCAGCGCATCGCGCATTGCCGTGCCCGGGTTGACAAATGACCCGCCCGGTAACTGCAGGCCCATGAACTCCATCAGCATCTGGTTGCTGTTGGCCGTGCCGTAAAATGTACAGGTTCCGGCCGAATGGTAGGACGCAGTTTCGGCTTTCAACAATTCATCCCGGCCCGCGAGGCCGCTGGCATACGCTTCACGGACCCGGGCCTTTTCCTTGTTGGGCAGACCTGATTCCATCGGCCCCGCAGGTGCAAATATCGTCGGCAGGTGACCAAAACTGAGTGAGCCAATCAGCAGGCCCGGCACGATCTTGTCGCAGACGCCGAGGCAGATGCTCGCATCGAACATATCGTGCGAGAGTGCGATGGCGGTGGACTGCGCAATGATATCGCGGCTGAACAGCGACAACTCCATACCCGCCCGGCCCTGTGTCACCCCATCACACATGGCCGGCACGCCGCCGGCAAACTGCGCCACCGCACCGGCCTGGTGCGCCGCCTTGCGGATCACATCCGGAAAGCCCGCGAACGGCTGGTGCGCGCTGAGCATGTCGTTGTAAGACGAAACGATCGCGAGATTCGCCGCCTGGCCCGCCAGCAATGATTGTTTGTCAGGGCTTGAACAGGCGGCGACCCCATGCGCGAGGTTGGAGCAGGACATTGTCCGCCGGGCTGGAGCGGAGGCTGCCGCGCTGGCGATTCGCTGCAGGTAGGCTTCACGCGATTTTTCGCTGCGTTCACGGATACGGTCTGTGACTTTTTTCAGAATGGAATTCATCCAGGGATTACTCGTTTGCGGTTCAGGGGGCCCACATCACCGTTAAAGGGCTGCGGGTTTGAGTCAACAGTGCTGCTATCGGATAGGCGCTGCCACCGGTCAGTGCGGTTTCGAACACGCGCCGCTTGGCCTCACCAGATATCAACAGGATGGTGTGGACGGAATTGAGCAGGGCCGAGAGGGTCAGGCTAATACGCAGATGCGGGCTGCCAGCGGTTTGCACGATGGTGCAGGCTGCCCTGTTGTCAGGGTCAAGCGCCTTTTGCAGCCCGTCAAAATCCGGAAAAAGGGAGGCAAAATGGCCATCCTCCCCCATACCCAGCAGCGACCCGCTGAATGTTTTTTCCAAGCCCGCCAAATCCCGTTCGATTTGCGCGGGTGCAAGCGCCGCATCGATACCTGCGCGGAAAAATGGCAGCACCTTGGCGGTTGCGGCGCGGTCTGTCAGCAATCGCGTCCTGATCAAGTGTTCGTTGCTGTCGGGACTGGTAACCGGCACCCAGCGCTCATCACTGGGCACGACCGTGACCCTGGACCAGTCCAGTGGCTCGCCTGACAGCCGGTCGAAACACGGACCCGGCGTAGAACCGCCACTGACAACCAGCGCAGCCTGCGCGTGCGGCGCGGTGCCGAGCGCGTCCCTGAGCAGGTCTGCGAGCACGCGCGCTGCGGCGGATGCTGCGGCCTGCCTGTTCTCGAAAGACCGGAATTCGATCGGGCCTGCCATACGCGCAATCAGGGCGCTCAGTCAGGAAACCAGGTGTGGCCGTCACGGTCGAGCATCAGCGATGCTGCCGTGGGCCCCCAGGTGCCGGCCACGTAGCCTTCGACCGGCTGACGGGATTCCTCCCAGCCGGCGATAATGCCGTCGATCCAGCCCCAGGCAAATTCGACCTCGTCACGCCGCATGAACAACGACAGGTTGCCACGAATAACCTCGATCAGCAGACGCTCGTAAGCATCGGGGTAACGGGCGCCCGAGGCATCCGCGAAACTCAGGTCCAGGGAAACCGGTTGCAGCGCGAAGCCGCCCGGTCCCGGGTCCTTCAGCATCAGGCTGAGCTTGACACCTTCATCGGGTTGCAGGCGAATGCTGAGCCGGTTCGCATTGCGGCCATCGGTCAGTTCCGGGAAAATCGAATGCGGAACCTCCTGAAACTGGATGACAATTTCCGAGTATTTCTGTTTCAGCCTTTTTCCGGTACGCAGATAAAATGGCACACTGGACCAGCGCCAGTTGTCAATTTGCAGTTTCAGGGCGACGAAAGTCTCGGTCTGGCTGCGCTTGCCGCCCAGTTCATCCAGGAAACCGTCAACCGCCTGCCCGTCAATCGCCCCGGCCTGGTATTGTCCGCGCACGGTGTTGCGTCTGACCTCGGCGGCACCGATCGGTTTGAGCGCACGCAGCACCTTCATTTTCTCATCACGCACGGCATTGCTGTCGCGGTTGGCGGGTGGCTCCATCGCCGTCAGGCAGAGCAATTGCATCATGTGATTCTGCACCATATCCCGCAAGCTGCCGATCTGGTCGTAAAACTCAATACGCCCACCCACGCCCAGGTCTTCCGCCACGGTGATCTGCACGTGATCGATGTTGCCGCGATTCCACAGGGGCTCGAACAGGGAATTGGCAAACCGCAGCGCCAGCAGATTCTGCACGGTCTCTTTACCCAGGTAATGATCGATCCTGAAAATGCTGTCTTCGGCGAAACACTCGCCGACCCGGTCATTGATCTCGAGCGCCGAGGCATAATCGTGGCCTACCGGCTTTTCCAGCACGATGCGCACTTTTGCATTGATCAGGCCGTTTTGCTTGAGACCGGCTGCTATGGCGCCAAACAGGTTGGGCGCCGTGGCCAGGTAGAAAACCCGTATGCGGTCTGCATGACCCTGCAACACGTTTTGCAAACCCTGCCAGTTGGAAGGAGCCATTGCGTCGGTCTCGACGTACTGCAGGCGCTGCGAAAAAGACTCCCAGGATACCGCTGAGTATTCAGTTTCTGTAAGCCTTTCCTTGAGAGAGTCGTTCACTTTTCCGAGGAAGTCGTCGCGCCCCATGGGACTACGGCCAACTGAAATAATCCGGCAACCGGCGGGTAGCTGACCATCCAGGTCGCGGTGGTAGAGGGCCGGCATCAGCTTGCGCAATGCAAGATCACCCGCGCCGCCGAAGATGACCAGGTCAAAAATATCTACGGGTACAAATTTCGCCATAGTGAAAGCCTGACAAACCATTTTTGCAAAGAGGTTAGGAATTAGGCCATAAATAGCGTAATAATGAAATGGACCGGCCGTCCTGCGCTGTCATCCGGTTTCGACAGGCTGGAGCCGGACACAAAAGTTTCCTGCAGCGGACCCCGGGGATTCTTTTCTATATTTCGTTAATCCATGGCTCATATTATCCAATTCAGCGGAGACCAGAATGAAACAGGCGACCGACCAGGCAAGTGCAGCGGATTCAGTTGATTCCGAACGGCGGCAGCTATTGAAAGCGGCAGGTGCGGGGGTGTTGGCAGCGACCTTCAGCAAGCCGTCGTTCGGGGCTGCGAAACAGGCTGGGGTAAAGCCTGCAGCAGCTCTGCGCTGGGGTGTTGTCGGCACCGGTGCAATCGCCAACCAGATGGCGCCGATGATTTTGCAGGCGGGCAACGCGCAACTTGCCGCGGTATCCAGCCGAAAATTGGATTCGGCGAAAAAATTCGCCGATACCCACGGCGTCCCCAGGGCCTTTGACTCCTGGGCTGACATGCTCAAGTGGGATGGCGTGGATGCGATCTACGTGGCGACGCCCACCAGCGCCAGGGAGGAGATCTGCGTGGCTGCGGCCAACCATGGCAAGCACGTGCTGGGCGAAAAACCTTTTGCCAGCCTCGCGTCCTTACAACGGATCACCGCGGCCTGCCGGCAGAATGGCGTCGGCTTCATGGATGGCACGCATTTCGTGCATCACCCGAGAACGGCGCAGATCAGGTCGCAGACTGCAGAACTGGTGGGCTGGCCATGGTCGATCGACTCGGCCTTTCAATTCAGTCTCACCGACAAAAGCAATATACGCATGAACCCGGAACTTGAACCCATGGGCGCGCTTGGCGATGCCGGCTGGTACAACATGCGGGTGGCGGTGGAATTTTCAGCAGCGGGTGTTGAGATCAAATCGGTCGAGGCATTCATGCGCCGCGACAAGGAGACCCATGCGGTGGTCAGCGGCAGCGGCGTCATCGTATTTGATGACGGCTCCACCACCACCTGGAATTGTGGTTTCGAATCGGGCGCCGTGGTGATGGACCTGCGGATTTCAGGCGCCACGGGGGTGATCAAGCTGGATGATTTTCTTAGCCAGCGTCCGGCGGACAGACCCGCTGACTTTGAGTACCGCCAGGGCTGGGAAAAAACCAGGTTCATCGAGGTTGCCACGACCAGGCCGGAGGCTGCACTGATGTTCGAAGATTTTTCAGCCATGCTCGCTGACCCTGCCCGGTCCCGGACTAGCATGGCAGCCAGCATGGGCGCCAGCGAGCGCACCCAGAAATGGCTGGATGCCATATGGAACAGCGCGCTGGCGAATGAGGGCGGGTAAATGACCCTGGCTCAACAGGGTGCGTGCGGGTCACGCACCCTTTGAAGGAGCCGGTTGCCGTCGACAGCCTACCAGTGGATACCCTGCATCAGGCTGGCGAAAGCGAGCTGTTCCGGTGACGCCTGGTGCTGTTCCTCCGCAACGCCCTTGGCAGCGGATGACTCGGGAAACATCCGGAAGGCGCTGTTCATGACAATCTCGGCCACCTTCGGCGCGATCGTATGCAGGGTTTGCGCAAAGATGCCGAGACGGGTGGCTATCCGCTGTGGCCTGTAAATCACCGCCTGCTTGATAAATTCCGCGGCCTCTTCCGGCGTGATGGTCGGCACGTTTTCGTACATCTTGGTCGGCGCGATCATCGGTGTGCGCACCAGCGGCATGTTGATCGTCGTGAAGGCGATGCCGGTATCGCTGTATTCGGCGGAAGCACAGCGTGAAAATGCATCCAGCGCCGCTTTCGACGCCACGTAGGCGGAAAAACGCGGCGAGTTACTCAGCACGCCGATCGAAGAGATGTTGATGACGTGCCCCGACCGGCGCGCCGTCATCCCCGGCAATACCCGCATGATCAGACGCAGGCTGCCGAAGTAGTTCAACTGCATGGTGCGTTCGAAATCGTGGAAGCGGTCATAGGAAAGCGCGATCGAGCGGCGGATGGAGCGCCCGGCGTTATTGACCAGTACGTCGATCACACGGTGGTCCTCGATGATCCTGTCGATCAGTCGGTCGCAGGCTTCCATGTCGGAGATATCACAGGAGTAGGCCCAGGCCTGGCCGTCCATCGATTTGACTTCAGCCAGCGCCTCCGCCAGCTTTTCCTGGTCGCGCGCGACCAGTATGACTTTCGCCCCGGCCCGCGCCATCATCACGGACGTGGCCAGCCCGATGCCCGACGAGGCGCCGGTGACGACCACGACCTTGCCACGCACGTGGCCACGCAGGCTGCGGTCGATGAACAGGTCCGGATCGAGGTGTCTTTCCCAGTAATCCCATAAACGCCAGGCGTAATCATCCAGCCTCGGCACCGTTATGCCGCTGCCCTTCAAGGCTTTTTCGGTTTCGCGGTTATCGAACTTGGTCGGGTAATTGACAAAATTCATCATGTCCGGCGGCAGACCCAGGTCTTTCATCACCTGCCGGGTAATCCGCCGCACCGGCGGCAACATCCTCAGACCCGCCGTGATCGCCGAGGGGATGTAGTTGAAAATCCGGGCGTCGATACGCATGGTCATCTGCGGGGCGTGGGCGGCCCTGGCGAACAGGTTCAGCACTTCGCCGATGCGTTTTGGCTTGGGGTCGGTCAGGTGGAAGCACTGCCCGTCGAGATTGGCCTTGTGCGCGATGTGCACCGTTGCCTGCACCACGTAATCGACCGGCACGATATTGATACGACCGCCTTCAATACCCAGCGTCGGCATCCACGACGGCAGCATCTTGCGCAACTTCTGGATCATCTTGAAGAAGTAGTAAGGGCCATCGATCTTGTCGATGACACCGGTTTCCGAGTGGCCGACGACGATACCCGGCCGGTAAATCCGCCATGGCATCGGGCATTCCGTTCTGACGATACTTTCCGAATCGTGCTTGGTGCGGAAATAGGGGTTGTCCAGGCCATGCGCCTCTTCAAACATATCTTCCCGGAAGACTCCTGAGAACAGGCCGGCCGCTGCGATGGAGCTCATGTGGTGAAAGCGTTTGGCCTTGATGTCGGCGGCCAGTTGCACGACGTTGCGCGTGCCTTCCACATTGACGCGGACCTGGTAGTCGACAGGCGCCATCAGGTCATAAACGGCCGCGAGGTGGAATACGTGGTCGATTTGACCCTCCAGTTCCTTGCGCTTTTTGGCAGATACACCCAGCATGGGCCGGGTCAGGTCGCCTGTTATCGGAATGATACGCTTGGCGCCGTTGCCCCATTTGTTTCTCAGTGTTTCAAATTTCTGCTTGGATTCCTTGCGGACCAGGACATATATCGTGCCCTGCTTTTTCTTCGCCAGCAGTTCTTCGATCAGGTTGTGGCCAATAAAGCCGGTCCCGCCGGTAATCAGGTAATTCATATGTCCTCCAGACCCTTCATCCAATAGCACAATCTTAGCAGATTAATAATGGGTTCCCATGCTGTTACAATCGCTACCTACAACTCCAGACCCGGCTGCGAGGAGACCGCACGCATGACAGACCTCAATTCGCGTTTCGAACTGGCGAGCGAGTCGGTAAAAAAACTCGCGTCGAGACCGGACAACGATACGATGCTGAAACTCTACGCCCTCTTCAAACAGGGTTCGTCGGGTGATGTTTCCGGCAACAAACCGGGCTTTTTCGACTTTGTCGGCGTGGCCAAGTACGAGGCCTGGGCGCGGCTCAAGGGGCTTTCACCCGACGACGCCAAGAACCAGTATATCGAACTGGTAAGCAAGATCGGCGTCTGACCAGGCGGCTGACGAGACATGGCGCGCCGCAACACACGCGAACTGGTCCTGGCCACCAGCCTGGCCCTGTTCAACGAGTTCGGCGAAGCCAATGTCAGCACCAACCATATCGCGGACGAGGCCGACATCAGCCCCGGCAACCTCTACTACCATTTTCGCAGCAAGGACGATATCGCCCTGGAACTGTTCAAACGCTACCTGCTGCACGTCCATCCAGTGCTGGAGATCGAGGAATCCGCCACGCACGAAGTGGAAGACCTGTGGCTGCGCCTGCATCTGATATTCGAAGCCATGGGCCGTTTCCGTTTCCTGTTCCGCGACCTGAGCGACCTTTACAGCCGCATCCGGAACCTCAGGCGGGCGCTCAACGGCCTGCTCGGCAGGCAGCGCGAAACCCTCATCACGCTGATCTCGGACCTGCGCAAGGGCGGCGTGCTGCAAATTGACGAACACGACAGCGGTGTGCTGGCGGACAACATGTTGCTGGCAATGACCTACTGGATCCCATTTGCCGAAGTCCGCGGCGACCCCGGCCTCGCCGACGGCAAGGTGCTTACCGCATCGGTCGAACGCGTCCTGCACCTGGTGCTGCCGTACCTGCGTGAACCTGAGGCCGGCCAGGTCCGTGCGCTGGCGCAGACCTACCGGCGGGTCTGAACGCCAGTGTCTTTCGTGGTGCGACACATCAGCCGATTGAAGAGTCCCGGCAAAGCGGGTATATAGTTTATTCTATGTCAAGGCCGTTGAATGAACGGCCTGCAAAACAGTATGAGTACAAAGGCAGAACATGAGCGATAAATTACAGCACGATATCGATTTATTACGAGCCGAACTTGCAAAACTCGAAAGCACCGCGGGTCTGGAAAAGCATGTCCAGGCGTTGAATGCCGCGATTGACCGGCTGCAAAAGGATGCCGGTCTCGAGCAGAGCGGCGAGATCAATGAACAACTCAACGCGGTGGTGACCAATTTTGAAATCGACCACCCCGTCATCCATGGCCTGTTGCGCAATTTGATGAAAACGCTGGGTGATATCGGTATCTAGCGGTTGGCGGGTTGTAATAGCCGGTAGCCGGTCTGACGTTCATCGTCAGGTTTCATCCAGCTGAGTGACGTCCCTGCAGCCATTGGCTGCCGCTCACACGATGTAGTTCCCAATAGCTGTTAACGGTCAGGAGCGGAACAGGTGAGCAAAGAAAAGCCCCGCAAGGGGCGGGGCTGATCTCCTTCACGATCATCTTTAGTTAACCCTTCGGGACAACATGTCGCATGCAGTTACTTGCAAGCCCCGGTCACATTAGAGGGGTCGGTCCCGTTGTTTTTGCACACATTATCTTCATAAGTGTTTAGCGTAGCGTCTCCAGCTCCGTCAAGAA